>JBOHFY010000420.1:0-7494 GCA_050699895.1 Pseudonocardiaceae bacterium | reverse complement strand
GCACCTCGATGTTGCGGTACCGGTTGATCCCGGTGCCGGCCGGGATCAACTTACCGATGATCACATTCTCCTTGAGCCCGAGCAGCTTGTCGCTCTTACCCTGGATCGCCGCGTCAGTAAGGATCTTGGTCGTCTCCTGGAATGAGGCTGCGGACAGCCACGACTCAGTTGCCAGCGACGCCTTGGTGATCCCCATCAGGACCGGACGGCCCGAGGCCGGCTCGTTGCCCTCCGATACCACTCGGCGGTTCTCCGACTCGAACTCGCCACGCTCAGCCAGCCCACCGGGGAGGAATTCGGTAGCGCCCGACTCAATGACCGTCACTCGGCGCAACATCTGCCGAACGATGACCTCGATGTGCTTGTCGTGAATGTCCACACCCTGTGACCGGTACACCTGCTGAACCTCACGTACCAGGTGCAGCTGCACCTCCCTGGGCCCCATCACGCGGAGCACCTCGTGCGGGTCCACCACACCCTCAAGCAGCTTCTGCCCGACGGTGACGCGGTCCTCGTCGGCCAGCGGCCGCTCGGTGCCATCAATGGTGATCACCGCAAGCCGCTGCCGCTTGGACAGTTTCTCGTAGACGATCTCTTCGCTGCCATCGTCCGGAATGATAGTGATCTTCCAGAACTTGTCGCCGTCCTCGACTCGCACCCGGCCGTCAGCATCGGCGATCGGCGCCATGCCCTTGGGCACCCGGGCCTCGAACAACTCCTGCACCCGAGGCAGACCGGTGGTGATGTCCTCGCCAGCGATCCCACCCTGGTGGAAGGTGCGCATGGTCAGCTGCGTGCCAGGCTCACCAATGGACTGCGCGGCCACAATGCCGACCGCCTCGCCCACGTCGACGAGCTTGCCGGTGGCCATGGACCGGCCGTAACACACCGCGCACACCCCGCTGGTGGACTCGCAGGTCAGGACCGAACGCACCTTGACCCGAGGGACACCAGCGGAGACCAGCATGTCGATCGCGGGGTCACCCAGATCAGCTCCCCGAGACATGATCACCGAGCCGGAGTCATCCAGCACATCCTCCGCGGTGCACCGGGCGTACACGCTGGTCTGCACGTAACGCTGCCGGATCGCCCGACCGTCCGGCCCGGCCTCAAGGACCGGCATCTGGATCCCCCGCTCGGTGCCACAGACGTGCTCCCGCACGATGACGTCCTGCGAGACGTCTACCAGCCGCCGGGTCAGGTACCCGGAGACGGCGGTCCGCAATGCTGTGTCGGCCAGTCCCTTGCGGGCGCCGTGCGTGGCGATGAAGTACTCCAGCTCGCTCAGGCCTTCACGGAAGTTGTGCTTGATCGGTCGCGGGATGTACTCGCCCTTGGGGTTGGCGACCAGGCCACGCATCCCAGCCAGGGACCGGACCTGCGTCATGTTCCCGGCCGCCCCGGAGGACACGATCGTGAAGACCGGGTTGTCTTCCGGGAAGTTGGCCTCCATCGCCTTGGCCACCTCGTCGGTGGCCTGCGACCAGATCTTCACCAGCTCGCCGTTGCGCTCATCGTGCGAGAGCACGCCACGCTGGTAACGCTTCTCCACCTGGTCGGCCTTGGCCTCGTACTGGTCGAGGATCTGCTGCTTGGCGGCTGGCACCACCACGTCGGAGCTGGACAGCGTCACGCCGGAGCGGGTTGCCCAGTGGAAGCCGGCGTCCTTGAGCTTGTCCAGCGTCTGGGCGACAGCGACCATCGGATACCGCTCAGCGAGGTCATTGACGATCGCAGCCTGGCGTTTCTTGGGCAGTATGTCGTTGACGTACGGGTAGTCCTCGGGCAACAGGTCGTTGAACAGCACTCGCCCCACCGTGGTGTCCGCGATCCACGGCGTTCCGGGCTCCCAGCCCTGGGCCTCCCGCAGCCGGGCCTGCTCGCTGACCGGCGGGACCACGCCCCGCAGCCGGACCCGGATCTTGGCCTGCAGACTGATCGTGCCGCGGTCCAGCGCCATCAACGCCTCGGCGGGCGAAGAGAACGAGCGGCCCTCGCCCGGGTCACCTTCGCGGAGCTTGGTGAGGTGGTACAGCCCCGTGACCATGTCCAGCCGAGGCATGGCCAGCGGACGGCCCGAGGCCGGGGACAGAATGTTGTTGCTGGACAGCATCAGGACCCGGGCCTCGGCCTGCGCCTCGGCCGACAGCGGCAGGTGCACCGCCATCTGGTCGCCGTCAAAGTCCGCGTTGAACGCCTCGCAGACCAGCGGGTGCAGCTGGATCGCCTTGCCTTCGACCAGCTGCGGCTCGAAAGCTTGGATGCCCAGCCGGTGCAGGGTCGGCGCCCGGTTCAGCAGCACCGGGTGCTCGGTGATGACCTCCTCAAGGACGTCCCACACCTGCGGCCGCTGCCGCTCCACCATCCGTTTGGCCGACTTGATGTTCTGCGCGTGGTTGAGATCCACCAGGCGCTTCATCACGAACGGCTTGAACAACTCCAGCGCCATCTGCTTGGGCAGGCCACACTGGTGCAGTTTCAGCTGTGGACCGACCACAATGACCGAGCGGCCGGAGTAGTCGACCCGCTTGCCGAGCAGGTTCTGCCGGAACCGGCCCTGCTTGCCTTTGAGCAAGTCAGACAGCGACTTCAGGGGACGGTTTCCGGGGCCGGTCACCGGGCGACCGCGGCGACCGTTGTCGAACAGGGCGTCGACGGCCTCCTGCAGCATCCGCTTCTCATTGTTGACGATGATCTCCGGCGCACCCAGGTCGATGAGCCGCTTGAGCCGGTTGTTCCGGTTGATGACCCGACGGTAGAGGTCGTTGAGGTCGGAGGTCGCAAACCGGCCACCGTCGAGTTGCACCATGGGGCGCAGGTCCGGCGGAATCACCGGCACACAGTCCAGCACCATGCCCATCGGGTTGTTACGGGTGATCTGGAAAGCCGCGACGACTTTGAGGCGCTTGAGCGCACGCAGTTTCTTTTGCCCCTTGCCACTGCGGATGGTCTCGCGCAGATTCTCTGACTCAGCATCAATGTCGAAGTTCTCCATCAGCTTCTGGATCGCTTCGGCACCCATGGCGCCGACGAAGTAATCGCCGTAACGGTCGTAGAGCTCCCGGTAGAGCAGTTCATCCACGATGAGCTGGCCGACGTCCAGCTTGGTGAACGTCTCCCAGATCTCATCGAGCCGGTCAATTTCGCGCTGGGCGCGGTCCCGAAGCTGGCGCATCTCGCGCTCGCCACCATCTTTGACCTTGCGCCGCACATCGTTCTTGGCGCCTTCGACCTCCAGCTCAGCGAGGTCAGCCTCAAGTTTCTGCGCGCGCTCCTCAATGTCAGCATCGCGGCGGTCCGCGAGCCTTTTGCGCTGGACACCGATCTCGCTCTCCAAAGTCGGGAGATCGTTGTGCCGCTCCTCGGTATTCACCGCAGTGATGGCGTAGGCAGCGAAGTAAATTATTTTCTCAAGGTCCTTGGGAGCCAGATCCAGCAGGTAGCCCAGCCTGCTCGGGACACCCTTGAAGTACCAGATGTGGGTCACCGGTGCGGCTAGCTCGATGTGACCCATCCGCTCACGACGCACCTTGGCGCGGGTAACCTCAACACCGCAACGTTCGCAGATAATGCCTTTGAAGCGAACGCGCTTGTACTTGCCGCAGTAGCACTCCCAATCCCGGGTGGGACCGAAGATTTTCTCGCAGAAAAGCCCGTCCTTCTCCGGCTTGAGCGTACGGTAGTTGATGGTCTCCGGCTTCTTGACCTCACCGAAGGACCACTGGCGGATGTCCTCCGCGGTCGCGAGGCCGATGCGGAGCTCGTCGAAGAAGTTGACGTCAAGCACGTCTCGTTCCTTCTCCCCTGTGTTGTCGAAACCCTGATGTTGTCGCCTGCCTCAATGGAGTCCGGCCTTGGACGAAATCAGGGTGGGGTCCGTGCGGGGTGTTTCCTTATACTGCGTGTCTGGTGCGTCTGGCAGGGAGGTGGGCGGGAGGGCCATCTCCCTGCCAGACGCGGTTTAGGAGCCGTTATTGCACAACGTCATCTACCGACGGAGACTCAGGGCGAGCTAGGTTGATGCCGAGGTTGGCGGCCGCCCGCTCCAGGTCTTCGTCGTCAGAGTCCCGCATCTCGATCGCCGCCCCGTCGCTGGAGAGCACCTCGACGTTGAGGCACAGCGACTGCAGCTCCTTGAGCAGCACCTTGAACGACTCGGGGATCCCGGGCTCGGGAATGTTCTCGCCCTTGACGATGGCCTCGTACACCTTTACTCGGCCAAGCACATCGTCGGACTTAATCGTCAACAGTTCCTGCAGGGTGTACGCCGCCCCGTAGGCCTGCATCGCCCAGCACTCCATCTCACCGAAGCGTTGGCCACCGAACTGCGCTTTTCCACCGAGCGGTTGCTGCGTAATCATCGAGTACGGCCCGGTCGAGCGAGCGTGAATCTTGTCATCGACTAGGTGCAGTAGCTTGATGATGTACATGTAGCCGACCGCGACCGGGTAAGGGTACGGCTCACCGGTGCGACCGTCGAACAACTGCGCCTTGCCGTTGGATCCGACCATCTGATCACCATCCCGGTTGGGCAGCGTCGAGTCGAGCAGCCCGGTGATCTCCTCCTCCCGAGCGCCATCGAATACCGGCGTGGCAACCACAGTGCCAGGCTCGGCTTGGTACAGCTCCTCAGGCAGTCGGGCAGCCCACTCCGGATCACCGTTGATCCGCCACCCACTCTTGGCGATCCAGCCAAGGTGCGTCTCCAAGATCTGCCCGATGTTCATCCGGCGCGGGACACCGTGGGTGTTGAGGATGATGTCCACCGCTGTCCCGTCGGGCAGGAACGGCATGTCCTCCACCGGGAGAATCTTGCCGATGACGCCCTTGTTACCGTGCCGGCCGGCGAGCTTGTCACCGTCCTGGATCTTGCGTTTCTGCGCGACATACACCCGGACCAGCTCGTTGACTCCGGGCGACAGCTCGTCCTCGTCTTCCCGGGAGAACACCCGGATACCGATGACCTTGCCGGTCTCGCC
This sequence comes from Pseudonocardiaceae bacterium, assembly GCA_050699895.1. Taxonomy (GTDB): domain Bacteria; phylum Actinomycetota; class Actinomycetes; order Mycobacteriales; family Pseudonocardiaceae. Next base: position 2,515 of record JBOHFY010000420.1, on the reverse strand, counting down.
GTGCGGCACCTTGAGACTGGTGTCGCGGACCTCGCGGGCCTTCTCCCCGAAGATGGCGCGCAGCAGCCGCTCCTCGGGAGTCAGCTCAGTCTCGCCCTTCGGCGTCACCTTGCCCACCAGGATGTCTCCGGCCTGCACCTCGGCGCCGATCCGGATGATGCCTCGCTCGTCGAGATCGGCCAGCACCTCTTCGGAGACGTTCGGGATGTCCCGAGTGATCTCCTCAGCACCGAGCTTGGTGTCCCGAGCGTCGATCTCGTGCTCGTCGATGTGGATCGAGGTGAGCACGTCGTCCTGGACAATGCGCTGACTCAGGATGATCGCGTCTTCGTAGTTGTGGCCCTCCCAGGGCATGATCGCCACGAGGAGGTTCTTACCCAGGGCCATCTCGCCGGAGTCGGTGCACGGTCCGTCGGCGAGCACTTGGCCGCTCTCCACCCGGTCACCCTCGGCCACAATGGGTCGCTGGTTGATGCAGGTGCCCTGGTTGGACCGGTGAAACTTGTGCATCCGGTAGGTCTGCCGGCTGCCGTCGTCGGCCATGACGGTGACGTAGTCGGCGCACAGCTCCTCGACCACGCCAGCCTTGCCGGCCACCACGACGTCGCCGGCGTCCACCGCGGCCCGCAGCTCCATACCGGTTCCCACCAGTGGCGCCTGGCTGCGCAACAGCGGTACCGCCTGGCGCTGCATATTGGCGCCCATCAAGGCACGGTTGGCGTCGTCGTGCTCGACGAACGGGATCATCGCGGTGGCCACCGAGACCATCTGCTGAGGTGAGACGTCCATGTAGTCCACACCCTGCGGGTCGATGTAGTCGACCTCGCCACCCTTGCGCCGGACCAGCACGCGCTCATCGGCGAACCGGCCATCTTCCCGCAAGACCGCGTTGGCCTGCGCTTTGACGTACCGGTCCTCCTCGTCGGCGGTGAGGTAGTCGATCTGCTCGGTGACCTGACCGTCAACAACTTTGCGGTAGGGCGTCTCGATGAAGCCGAACGGGTTGACCCGGGCATAGGACGACAACGACCCGATCAGACCGATGTTCGGACCCTCCGGAGTCTCGATCGGGCACATCCGGCCGTAGTGCGACGGGTGCACGTCACGGACCTCGAAACCGGCCCGCTCCCGCGACAGTCCACCGGGCCCCAGCGCGGACAACCGCCGCTTGTGGGTCAACCCGGCCAGCGGGTTGGTCTGGTCCATGAACTGAGACAGCTGAGAGGTGCCGAAGAACTCCTTGATCGCCGCCACCACGGGGCGGATGTTGATCAGAGTCTGCGGCGTGATGGCCTCGACGTCCTGAGTGGTCATCCGCTCCCGAACGACCCGCTCCATGCGCGAGAGTCCGACCCGGATCTGGTTCTGAATCAACTCACCCACGGTGCGCAAACGGCGATTGCCGAAGTGGTCGATGTCGTCGGTCTCCACCGGCACTACCTCGTCGGGGGCACCGCTGGCGGCCGGCATCGCCGTCTCACCCGCATGCAGCCGGACGAGGTAGTCGATAGTGGTGACGATGTCGTCCTCAGTCAGCACCCCGTTGCGGTAAGACAGACCCAGGCCCAGCTTCTTGTTGGCCTTGTAGCGGCCGACCTTGGCCAAGTCGTAGCGCTTGACCTTGAAGAAGAGGTTCTCCAGCAGCGCCTGCGCACTCTCCTTGGTGGGGGGCTCACCCGGACGCAGCTTGCGGTAGATGTCCAGCAGCGCCTCGTCAGGACCGGCGGTGTGGTCCTTCTCCAAGGTGGCGAGCAGGGTCTCGGAGTGCGCGAAGCGCGCGGCGATCCGCTCTGTCGTCCAGCCCAGGGCCTTGAGCAGCACAGTTACCGGCTGGCGGCGCTTGCGGTCAATCCGCACGCCCACCGTGTCACGCTTGTCGACGTCGAACTCCAGCCACGCGCCACGACTGGGGATGATCTTGACGCTGTAGACGTCCTTGTCGGTGGTCTTGTCCACCGCGTGGTCGAAGTACACACCAGGGGAACGGACGAGCTGGGACACCACGACCCGCTCGGTCCCGTTGATGATGAAGGTGCCCTTGTTGGTCATCATCGGGAAGTCACCCATGAACACCGTCTGCGACTTGATCTCACCGGTGTTGTTGTTGGTGAACTCGGCCGTGACGAACAGGGGCGCGGCGTACGTCATGTCCTTGTCCCGGCATTCCTCCCCGGAGGCCTTGACCTCGTCGAAGCGCGGGTCCGAGAAGGACAGGGACATCGAGCCAGAGAAGTCCTCGATCGGAGAGATCTCCTCGAGCACCTCAGCGAGGCCACCGATGGGCTGCTCATCACCGGCGTCGATGCGACGCTGGTACCACTTGGGGTCACCGATCAGCCACTCGAACGATTGGATCTGCAAGTCCAGCAGATGGGGGACCTGGAGCGGCTCACGGATCTTCGCGAAAGACGGGCGGGCCGGAGCCCCCGGGAGACGGGATACGGAGTTGTTCGCAGCAGAGGTCTTGGTCGGGCGGGAGACTGCCAAGATTGCGTCCTTCCGAACACTAGCGCTG
>JBOHFY010000419.1:0-12389 GCA_050699895.1 Pseudonocardiaceae bacterium | reverse complement strand
CGGTCCCACGAGCGGCATCCCAGCCAGCGCGCCGCCGAAACCGACACGATCGAAAGACAAATATCAACGCTCGCCGCTCGGCAGGCCAACAGGATGGGGACGACCAACGCAACGCTGCGGTCCGCGTGCGGCCATCGCACCATCCCGCCGACCTCCACAAGGGCTACCACACCGCGTCAAGGGGGCAGACCCGACATATCCTCCGACCGACTGAAAGGGCCCCCTTGACACGGCGTTGCAGGGCTGGCGCCAGGTGTCCATTCACGGGTTGAGCTGTGATGTCACGTCATTGAGACTGTGGGGAGCCAGGGGTTTCCTGTGAGGGCGGAGTGGATGGCGTCGATGGGACGGACGCCGTGGTTGCGGGCGCTGACCAGGTAGGAGCGGGCGCGGCAGTAGCCGGCGAGGGTGGTCAGTGTGTGGTGTGTCCTGACAAGCTGTGATGGACTTGCCGGTGAGAGTCCGGTCGGGGTAGCGGCCAAGCGGCCCCGTAGCTGGTGGCCGGCGGAAGGAGAGATCCGACTGTCGAAGCGCCATGACAAAGTCGCCGTGGGCGGCGAGCAAGTGATCGGTCCGTACGCAAGGAATCCTGTATCCGCGTCGTTAGACTACCCCGCCACGGTGGGAGACATACGGGTGCCGAGCCCTGTGCACACGGGTGAAGGCCACGAACGGTGTGAAGACCTTGGATGCGCAGCACCAGAGACCCGTCGGCGTAATGGGAATGGAACGATCACACAGCCCATCGTGGAACAGGAGAGATCCGTCTCGACACCGGCATCACAGGCCCGGCGGGCGCCGCCGTCGAGTGCTCCGGTAACAGCGAAACCTATAAGCGTGACCCGCGAAGTGGTGGAGCGTCGAGCGGAAGTCGGAGGAGGGAAGAGTAGCGAGGATCGGCGTGGACAACACAACCCGCCGTAGCGAAGGGCCTCTAGCTGGGTGTGCGACCGCAACGGCCAAGACGGCGCTGACCGTCGAGGAGCCTCGTGAGTCGCTGGGACCGGTGGCTAACCTGAGTGGCGCAGGGGAATGCTGCCGGTCGACTGCCCAGGGGAAAGCCGGATGAGGGAGAACCTCATGTCCGGTTTGGGAAGAGGGAGCAGGAAACGGGGTGAAAGCTACCGCGCCTGCTCCCTACTTCACTGATTCTCCAGGTCTTGAAGTTGGCGATTGTCTGTTCGATGACGTAACGAATCTTGTTGATCTGCGTGTTGAACTCTTTCTCCCAGTCCAGGAGTTCCCGGTGGACGGGTTTCTTGATGGGGGTGATCATATCTTGGCCGGTATACCCCTTGTCGCCCATCCAGTTGCCGGGATCAAGTGTCCGGAGGACCCCGGACTCACTCAAGCAGTACGAGTCGTGACGATTTCCGTTAATCGGGTCGGAGATCCATGCGAGGCGGCCACTCAAAGTGCAGGCCACCTGTACGTTCATGCCGGTGGTTTTGTGCTTGCCCGAGTACAGCTCCGGGTGCGAGGCCCACGACCAGCACGGAAGCAGAGTCCCGTCCACGATGTACTGCAACTTGTCGTTGAGTTCGTCAGCGGTCGGAATATATTTCTGAGGACTTTCTCCGGCGGTGGAATTATTCCTGCGACCGCGCGGCTGATCGTCGACTGAGACACGCCGTACGTCTTCGCCAATTCTACCTGAACTCGATTACGGCGAGTATGTGTCAACGCGATAACCATAGACCTACACAAGCCTGGGATCGGCGGCCAATGGTTGACGCCCGGTTCCAAATCGGCGGATCGAACCATTGCGCGCAGGTCAATAATTCCATCCTTGGTCAACCCTGCGGTATGGTACATCTTCGACGGCACGCTTCTTTCTCTCGAATTGTGTGTGGTAACCCAATTCTTCCGAGAAATGGACCGTCGTCCAAGCGGGCGCGCCGTGGACGACTCATCGATTCTATCAGGGCTTGTGAATAACCCTCAATGATTTCATTTTAATTAAGGAGTAGTTGGTGGCGTTAAGTGGGAGTAAGTGAGGTCGAGTTGGCTGACTCGCCACTGGGGGTGTTTGGTCACCGCTTGGAGCAGTGCGGTGAAGCGGTCCATGAGCTGGATGATGGTGGTCTCGTCGAATAGATCAGTGCGGTATCTGGCCTGGCCGTTGAGCTCTCCGTTGGTTTCAACCAGGCGTAGTGTAAGGTCCAAGAAGGAGGTTTCGGCCTTGCGGGGTAGTCTTGTGACCGTTAGTCCGGTCAATGACAGTTCCTGGCGGGGTGCGTTGAAGAGTTGGAAGCTGACCTGTACTGGGTGTAAGTTGCGGGATGGGTCGCGGGTGGGGTTGAGGATATCGACGACTTGTTGAAAAGGTAGGTCTTGGTGGGCGTGGGCGTCCAGGATAATGTGGCGGACTTGGGTGAGTAGATCGGTGAAGGTGGGGTCGCCGGACAGGTCGGTGCGCAGGACTAGGGGCGTGGCGAAAAACCCGATCAGCGGTTCGGTTTCGGTCCGGGTGCGGCGGGCGATCGGGGAAACGACCATTATGTCGGTGCTGCCGGTGTAGTGGCTCAGCAGCAGCTGGAACGCCGCGAGCAGGGTCATGTACAGGGTGACCCCTTCACTGCGGGCCAAATTCACCAGAGCGCCGTGGACTTCGGGGCCGATTCGGACGGTGTGACTGGCGCTGCGGTGGCTCACCATCTTCGGGCGAGCTCGGTTGGTCGGCAGCGTCAGCATCGTTGGTGCGTCGGTGAGCTGAGCCCGCCAGTAGGCCAGGTGATTGTCGAGGACCTCGCCGTGCAACCAAGTCCGCTGCCATAGTGTGTAATCGGCGTACTGCAGCGTCAACGGCGGCAACGGGGAGGGTTGCCCGTGGATGAACGCGTCATACAGGGTGCCCATCTCGCCCAGGAACAGTTCACGAGACCAGCCATCGAAGATGATGTGGTGCATGGTGACCAGCAGCAGCTGTTCGTCATCGGCTAGGCGGACTAACTTGATCCGCAGCAGCGGCCCCGTCGCGAGGTCAAACGTCTGGGTCTCCTGGGCCGTGATCAAGCGCATGGTCTGGGCTTGACGTTGGTCTAGTTCCAGGGCGCGCAGGTCGGTGACCCTCAGCCCGGCTCCCACCGAGGGCGGGCCCACCACCTGCACCGGCTTCCCTGCCACCGTGGGGAAGCCGGTGCGGAGTATCTCGTGCCGGGTCACGATTTCATCCAGCGCCCGACTTAACACCGCCACATTCAGCGTCCCCCGCAGTCGCAGTATCATCGGTAGATTATAAGCGACATTCCCCGGTATCAGCTGTTCTATAAACCACAACCGTTGCTGGGCAAACGACAGTGGAAGCTCGCTCTCGCGCTGGACCGCCAGCAAGGGCGGAACCGACAATAATTTCCCTGCTTCCCGTCGCGTCTGCTGAATCAGTTTGGCCATCCCTGTCACCGTCGAGGCTTCCCCGAAGACCGCTGTCAGGTCCAACTCAGCGAGGAATACGTCGCGGAGCTCTGCTAATAAGCGGGTAGCCAGTATCGAGTCGCCGCCGAGGAGGAAGAAGTTATCGTCCAACCCGATCGGATCCACGCCGAGCAACCGGGACCACAGCGCCGTGAGCGCGGCCTCCAACGGTGAAGTGGTCATCTGGAGTGGCGCGAGCTTGTTGCTCGACTGGTCCAGCCCTAGAGCGTTGGCCAGGGTCAGGCGTTGAACTTTGCCGGTAGGCCCCGTGGGGAGTTCATCGACCAAGACAATACGCCGCGGCACCTTGTAGGAGGACAGCCGCCTGGCCGCCGAGGCACGGATGGCCTGCTCGTCCACACTCGCCGCAGAGTCGCAGACAACCGCTGCCGCGACTTCTTGACCCAGCGTGGGATGAGGAATGGCGAACACTGCGGCCTGGCGGATCTGGGGGTGGGCCAGCAATGCTTTTTCCACCTCCTGTGGCGAGACCTTCTCCCCACCCCGGTTGATCATTTCCTTCAACCGGCCGGTCAGGGTGAGGAAGCCGTCCCCGTCGAAAACCCCTTGGTCACCCGTGCGCAGCCAACCCGCAACGAATGCCGCCGCGTTGGCTTGCGGGTTGGCGACATAGCCAGCCATCACTCCTGGACCCCGGATCATCACCTCGCCAGGCACCCCTACCCCGCAACGTTCCCCGGCCTCGTCGAGTATCGCGACCTCGCAGCCGGTGGGCACCCCCACCGTGCCGTGCTTGCGGCGCGCCGGTGGCGGCAGGTTGCTGGCGATCTCGTGAGCCGCCTCGGTCATGCCGTAGGCCTCCAGCACGGGAACACCCAACATCGCCTCGAGATTGGCCACCAGCGCCGCTGGCAGCGACGCGGACGCCGAGCGCACCAGACGCAGCCGTCCTGGCTGCGGCGCTGTGCCGTCCGCGCAGGACGCCACAGCGTGGTGCATGGTGGGCACGGCCGTGTACCAGGTCGATTCCTCGTCTCGCAGCCAGGACAGCAGTGCCTGGGGGTCGAAGGGCGCCGCGCAGGACACGCTGGCGCCCACGGCCAGCGACGCGAACACGCCCGCGACCGGCCCGTGGATGTGAAACAGTGGCATCACGTTCAGACAACGGTCCGACCGGCTCAGCCCCAAGGTCCGCGCGATCGAATGAGCCGAGACGACCAGGTTACGGTGGCTTAACGGCACCAGCTTGGGCCGCGAGGTCGTCCCGGAGGTCGTCAGCAGCAGCGCCGTGTTCGGTGCGGTTATCGCCGCGCGCGGCGTAGCGTCTTCTCTTCGGGCACATGCCAGCGTGACAGTTCCCGCGGGCGCGTCTGCCGGCGTGCGCAGTTCGAGCAGCGTGACATTCCGCTCGGCCGCCAGTCGCCGCAGCGGCGTGTCTAGGTCTTCGGCGACCAGCACGGCCGCCGGATCGAGCACATCAAGCGCGGCTGCCACCTCGGCTACTGTGAGTCCAGGAGCCAGTGGCGCGTACGCGCAGGCGTTGGTGACCACCAAACACACCATCGCCGCCCCAGGACCATCGGGAACCTGGCCCACAACGCGGTCACCTGGACCCAGACCACAACTGACTAGCACCTCGCCGACATTGTCGAACTGCGCGGCCATCGCCGCATAACTCAGAGACCGTCGACCCGGCGCGCACAACGCGATCGCGGTCGGGTTGGAGCCGGCGATGTTCGCCACCATCGCCTGGATCGTCCGAGCGCGGTCGGTCACCATGAGACCTCCCCAAATGTCAAGGGGCAGTTTGACTTCCCTCTGGGCGGACAGTTGATCTTCCTGCTGGTGGACAGTTTATGTCCCTGTCCGCGATTAGGTGATCTCCGCCGCACCGGCCCAGCCACCGCCAATCCCCGATCCCGCCGCTCAACATGGCGGCGCACCGTCTTCGGATCACACCCGGCCAACTCCGCGGCCGAGTGCGCGCACCCCGTCAGGTCATACGCCTCAAGAATTTCCATTACTTCCCTGTCGTCCTTCTTCACAGGTCCCTCCACGAGCCTCGGGTCCAGCGACAACCCGAAGCCCACCGTCGGAGGGACCGCCCATGACGGACCGACACGCCGCCAGCCCGGACAACCCCAGGGAGATCAGCTGTCCACAGCGAGGGAGATGCGATGTCCGCTGTGTGGACTCCAACCCCCGGGGCCCACAAGACGAGCAAACTGCCAACCCGGACCATGGCCTGGCTGGCCGAGCGTCCCCACAAGTCAGGTCGTTCGCTCCGGGTGGGATGAGCTCGCCGAGCTGGAGCGGGCGGGTTACCACTCCGGGGCCATCAACGCGCCACGGTCCGTCCTTCTCGATCACCAGCCGGCTACCCGCGCGGGCCGCTGCCGCACCTGCCGCCGCTCCATCTGGCACACCTCGATCATCATCTGCGATGATACTTAGGCGTTGATGGGGAAAGTGATAAACCTGTCAAGTACCGGAGGTGTCATATGTTTGAGGAGTCACGGGCCAGCGTAATCAGCGTGGGCGTTTTTCCGTCATCGGATCACTTCCCGTTGGGACGGCCCTACGGCCGTATCGAGACGACACCCCAGCCCGCATCGGCGGTACGGCCGTTCGGCCTCACGCTGGCCGTCGCGCCGAGCGCGGTGACGCGGGTTGATCCGGCCGAGCTGGGTTATGACGAGGACACGCAGGTAGGTCTGATCCGCGACGGCGCGGACATGGTGCCGCTGTCGAAGCACACCGACGGTCAGACCAACACGATCACCCAAGGCGGTGACGGTCAAAAAACCAATAAGGACAGTGATACCGATCATCGGGAGGACTGATCCGGTGAGCGTGACCGGATTGGTCGTGATACTGACCCATCGCTTCGATCCTACGGCGGACAAGGTGGTCGACGAACTCAACCGCCGGGGTGTCCCCCTGTTCCGATGTGACGCGGCCGATTTTCCTGAGAAGCTCAGTGCCGAGGCTGAGCTTGTCGACGGCCGCTGGTCGGGCCAGTTGCGGACCGCCCGGCGCCGGATCGACCTGGATGACATCACCGGCATCTACTATCGGCGGCCCACGGCGTTCGAGTTTCACCCAGACCTGTCGGACGACGAATTCCGGTGGGCGACCATCCAGGCGCGTATGGGCTTCGGGGGTCTGCTGGCGTCCTTGGACCGGTGGTTGAACCACCCGCACCAGATCGGCTACGCCGAGTACAAACCGGTTCAGCTCCGGCAGGCGGTGGCGTGCGGTCTTCGGGTGCCGCGTACCCTAATCACGAACGATCCGCAGACCGCGCAAGTGTTCGTGTCCGATGTGGGCCATGCCGTCTATAAACCGTTCGGCGGCGCCGGGATCTCTGATGGCGATGGGTTCCGGCACGTCTTCACGACCAAGGTCACTGCGGATCAGTGCGCGGACCCGAACGTTTCTCGGACCATGCATCTATTCCAGGAATGGGTACCGAAAGAATACGAGGTCAGGCTGACCGTCGTGGACGGTCGCTTCTTCGCTGCTCGTATCGACGCCACATCGGAGGCGGCGCGCGTCGATTGGCGCTCCGACTATCAGTCGATCTCGTACGCGGTGACGGAGACTCCAGGCGCCGTGCGGTCACAGGTCAACGCTCTTCTCGATGCTCTGGGGTTACGGTTCGCGGCACTGGACTTCATCGTGGCCCCGGATGGCCGGTGGTGGTTCCTCGAGTGCAACCCGAACGGACAGTGGGCCTGGATCGAAGAGGAAACCGGAATTCCCATCACAGGTGCTCTTGCTGACGCGCTGGAAGGACGTTCACAATCGTGACTGATATCGACTCGCTGCAAGCCAAGTTTGTCGATACGCTCGCCGCGAGCGGCGACGTGTCGGACACCGAATGGTTCACGGCGTTTCGTGACGTCCCCCGAGGTCCCTTCGTGCCGTACTACTTCACGCAAACGCCCGAGCTTTCAGGCTGGGTACTCGTGGAATCCCCTAGTTTCCAGTGGGCGGAGGGGGTCTACGGCAATCAACCATTGATAACCCAGCTCAACGGAGACGACACTCTCACCGAGACCGCCCGGCAAGGTCAACCGGTCACCGGTGTGTCCACCTCATCCAGCAGCACCCCCTCGTTGATGGCGTTGATGCTCGAAGCCTTGGACGTCCAGCGCGGAGATAACATTCTGGAAATCGGCACCGGAACCGGCTACAACACCGCGCTGCTGTGCCACCGCGCCGGTTCCGACCACGTGACGAGTATCGACATCGACCCGCGCCTGGTCAGCACCGCCCGGGAACGCCTCACCGAACTCGGCTACCAGCCCCATCTGGCCGCGCAGGACGGTGCTACTGGTTACGGGTCTCGCGCACCGTTCGACCGGATTATCGCCACCGTTGGCATCCCCGGCATACCCCAGGAATGGATTGCGCAAACCCGTGCCGGCGGAATCATCGTGCTGCCGCTGGACCGGCGCAACTGCGGTGGCCTGCTGGTCAAACTCACCGTGGGAGCGGACGGCTGCGCGCAAGGCCGCTTCTTGCCCGATTTCGGCGGGTTCATGCCCCTGCGCCACCTAGACCGCCACGACGCGGCCGATCGGGCGTTTCGCACCATCGACGACGAAGGTGACCAGCGGTCCACGACCCTTCCCGCCGACGTCATCACCGACGAAGCCAACCCCTTCGAATTCTTTGCCGCGCTCACCCTCCCCGGCGGGGGATGGAACCACCTCACCTTCATCCCCAATAACGGTGGCCCTACCGAGACCTGGATCGCCCAGGGTGATGGTTCTTGGGTATGCCACACCACCGGGGCAGGCGACGCCCACACTGTGCGCCAAAGCGGCCCCACTCCATTCTGGGATCGCATCGAAACTGCGCACCACCACTGGCGCGAGATCGGTCAACCCACCCGAAACCGATTCGGCCTCACCGTCCACCACGGCCGGCACACTATCTGGCTCGATCACCCGGACAGCCCCCACCAGTGGGAGCTTCCGGCCCTCCCTGAATAAAAAATATCACGACCTGTTCGATCCGGTACTGCTGCGGGATCGGGGTCGTGGGGGCGTCGGCCATTGTGGCGTCAGGAGAGAACGGCGCGATCGGACTGGCTCTCGCTGCGGGTCTGCCCGCCCGCCTCCCCTCTCGGCCCGCGTGACACAGTCCGGGCAATCCCGGACAGACACAGTCGTGGTGCTGGTGTCGACGATGGACAGGACAAGGGCCGCGCCAGTCATTGGGCGCCTGCTGTTGGCTGGAGAACTACCATGGTGATGCTCGCCTCCCCTAGGAGTCCACGTAGCGGGCGTGCCCAATCGGGCGCGGCGCCAAGGCTCCAGGAAGGCCAGCTACCATCGACACATCTGCCGTGTTTCATCAGAATATCACCCGGCCCGCCAGGGCATACCGTATCTATATCTTTCGGAGTATGATGGCAACTATGGGAGCGGACGAAGACCGGCTTGTCGAGGAGCCCACCTTGCTGAAGGCGCTGCTGCGGGTGCGTCACTGGCAAAAGAGGGAAACTTTTTCCCGCCAGTGGGACAGGGTCGCGAAAACGATCGATTCCTCGCTTGTTGGAATGTGTCCCGCGCATGCGCAATTTTATCGATGGCTCGCGGGTAATATTCGCGGCATGCCCCATCCTGACGCGTGCCGAGTCCTGGAGGAAATGTTCCCGGGTGTCACGGTTCAGCAACTTTTCCAACCTGTGCGAGCAAGACGGAGTGAGCTGCTTGGCCCGCCCCGGGCCCAAGAGCCCGCCCCAGGCAATGGCTCAGCGGCCCCGGATTCGCCGCTGGCCTTTCCGATGACTTCTTACGCTGATACGACGTACCTCGAAGCGGCGCGGCAGTACGTCTGGCACATTGTCGCGCTGGATGGGCGCTTCGGCGGTACCGACATAGCGCCCCTGGCCGTGCGATTCTTCCGCTCGGTGCACCAGCTGCTTGGTACCGGTGCCTATGAACCAGCCATTGAACGTGACTTGCAAGCCACCGCGGGGGAGCTGGCCGAAGTTGCCGGATGGTTGCTCTATGATGCTGACCAGCAGGATGATGTGCGGCGCATGAACCAAGAGTCGCTCTATTTCTGCCGCCTGGCTGGTGACCGGAGCATGGAGCTGCTCACGCTCCAGAACGCAAGTATGCACGCCGGTTTTCTCGGGCGGCCCCGTGAAGCGCTCCACCTCGCGCGCTCGGTGCTGGAAAGCCGTGACCGGCTCTCGCCACGGGTGAGAACGCTATTCCTGGCGCGCGAAGCCCGCGCTCTGGCGCAAGGCGGGGACGAGCGGGCCCTCAGGCTGTTTGACCAGGTGCGCTCACACTACGAGGACGGCGTGCGAGATAGTGACCCGAAGTGGGCTTGGTGGGTTGACGAGCGTGAGCTGGCCGGGTTCGAGGCCATGGCGCTCGCCGACCTCGGGCGTCCGCGCGAGGCGCTGATCAAGTTCGAACAGGCGGTCCTATCGATGGCACCACATCGGATGCGCCGTCGTTACCTGACCCTGGGGTATTTGCTGGGTGCGCAAGTGAAGGTCGGTGCCTGGAGCGATGCCGAGGCGACCATGGGCCAGATCGCGGCCATAGTCGGTCACGTGAACTCAACCCGAATGGTCGTCCTACTCGCCGGGATACTGCCCGAACTCAACCATGAGCACATACCAGGAAACACTCGTGAGGCCGCCGAGCAGCTCAGGTTGCTCCTGAGCCAGACAACCCTCCGAAGCAACGCCCACTCGCCCAGGTGAGCAATTTCCGCCAAAAGCAGTCTCCAAAGCCACGAGCGCCATCCCGTTGACAGTCTAGAGCATGTACCATCTGTGCAATGGAGGACATTGCGGTGCTGCACTATCCCACTTTGTGGCGTTCCAACTGGCGGTTGTTATGCGAAGCGGCGCGGAGTCACGGTATCCGGCTCGTGACGTTTGAGCCGCACCGGCTTCAGGTTCACTGCGGGGACGGGGGGATTTCGGTCTGTTATGACGGCAAGCCGATACGGCCGGGAATTATCCTGCACCGCACGGTCGCGGCATTTCAGGGAATCGTGATTCCCGCGTTAAAATTGTGGGCATCCGAAGGAACTGTTGTCCTGAATGAACCAGGCGCCGCGTACCGTTCGCGAGACAAATTGTTGACTTATCTCGCGTTGCATCGCGCCCAGGTGCCGATCATCCACACGATCGCTTTCGTGGAGCCGAGCGACGAGGCCCTCCAGCCCCTGGCGGATCATCTGGGTGTGATTCTGAAGCCAGCGCACGGGGTTCGAGGTGAAGGAATCCGTTCTTTCGGGTCGGTGAGTGAGCTTGTGGCGGCTTGGGGGGACAACCCTGGGCAACAGTCTCCTGTGCCGCTCGTGCGGGAGCACTACGTTGCCCAGCCTTTAGTGGGGGGAGGCGGCCGTGACGTGCGTGCTTTCGTGGTGAATGGTTCTTGTGTGGCGCTAATGCAGCGTCAAGCGGTGGCTGGCGAGGTCAGGGCTAACCTCGCGCTTGGCGCAACCCCCACCCGGCTTGCGCTAGATCACCCAGCGGCATCCACTGCGGTGGCGGCACTGGAAGCCTGTCGACTTGACTATGGAGGTGTAGACCTGATCGAGGACGACGACGGAACCGTCCGGGTCCTTGAGGTTGACGCGTGGGCCGGCTTCGCTGGTATTTCCGCCGCGACCGGCGAAGACGTCGCGGGTGCTATACTCCAACTCGCCATGATGCGCCGACTCGGGGGCTGATGAGGAGGTACTGTCGCGTGACGCTGGGTATCGCGCGCAACCCGTATGCCGCGAACGTGCCTACTCGGCTTGCCGAAGCGGCCGCTGAACTTGATATCCCCATTCGGGTGATCGACCTCCCGACGCTCACTGTGGACATCGGCTGCAATGGAGGAGCGGCGGTCCGCGACGCGGCGGGCATTGTTGACGTCACCAGCCTCGCTCCCTATCTGCTTTCCGGGTATCCGGCAGCGGTACATGCTTTTCGGATACTCTCCTGGCGAGCGTACACGCAGAACCCGGTAGATAGCGTGTTGACGGCGGACGATAAGGCGGCGACAGCGGTACGGTTGTCGCACGCCGCGCTTCCCCAGGTGCCGAGCACGCTCTGCCCGCTTGACCTGGAACGCGCACTCTCGGTGGCGGGAGAGATTCAGTACCCGGTGGTCATCAAACGCACTCACGGTGCCCAGGGCCGATGGGTTCGTCGCGCTGACAATGCCACTGCCCTGGCTCAGGCCTTCCATGAAATTAAATCCGAGGAGTCTGGCGCTCTCGTCCTGCAACCGGAAGTTGGGGAATTCTACGGGCGCAGCATTAGGGCTGTGATAACGGGTGGGCATGTGCTAGCGGCGACGCTGCGGACAGCCGCCGGGAACGAGTGGCGAAGTAACATCGCGTACGGAGCGACGCAGCACCCTGTCACCTTGGCGCCGAACGAGCGCGAGTTGGCTGAAAACGCGGCCCGTGCCCTCGGGCTTGGCCATGCCGGAATTGACATTCTGCGGACGGCGCGTGGTCCGCTCATCCTTGAGGTGAACTCCTGTCCCGACTTTACGAGCATGCTCCCCTACTTTGACGAGGATCTTACCCGGGCCGTGCTGTTGTCGTGTCTACCACCGTAGGGCAGACCCCGACGTTCGCCGCGGGTCGCGCGGCCCGGTAGCGAGCAGGCGTGGTGGCCGCGGACCGGGGGGCGTTCGGGAGAAGGGCTGTCTGTCCGGGCGCCGGAGTCGATATGCTGCCCGGGGAGGGGGTTCGCCGATCACGAGTTCGCGAGCCTCGGCGGCGGTAGGTTCTGCATCCCCGCCGGTCACAGCCCTACGAGCCGAGGATTCGCCGATGAGTGCTCTGCCCGCTGACTTGCCCGCTGACTTTTTTAGCAAGCCGGTCGCCGAGGTCGACCCCGAGATCGCCGAGGTACTGGCGGGCGAGCTCGCCCGCCAGGAGCACACCTTGGAGATGATCGCCTCGGAGAACTTCGTGCCGCAGGCCGTCCTGGACTGCCAGGGCTCGGTGCTCACCAACAAGTACGC
>JBOHFY010000418.1:0-2684 GCA_050699895.1 Pseudonocardiaceae bacterium | reverse complement strand
GGATCGGGCTGCCCGGCGGGGTGCCGGCGGCCCTACTGTGCGTGCTGGTCGGGTCGTCGGCGGCGGTCGCGGTGGCGGTCACGCTGCGGGCCCTGGGCGCTGAGGCCACCGCCAGGGCCGCGCTGCCGTTCGGGGTGCTGTTTCCCGGCGTGATCTGGATCGGGGTCTCCGCGGACGGCCTGTTCGCCGGGGTGCTGGCCTGGGGGGTCGCGCTGGTCGCCATCGGTGCCGCCCGGCCACGGCTCGACATTCCGGCGCTGGCCGCGTCCGTGAGCGGCGGGGTGCTGCTCGGCGCCACCTTGTTCCTGTCTTACGGGCTGGTGCTGGCCGGGTTGCTCCCGGTGGCCGTCGCGGTCGCTACCCGCCGCCTCGCCCCGCTACTGGTGGCCGGAGCTGGCGTGGCCGCCGTGGTGGCCGCCTTCGCCGCCGCGGGCTTCTGGTGGCTGGAGGGATACCGGCAGGTCACGATCCGGTACTACCAGCCGGGTGAGTACGGCCTGGTGCGCCCGTACGGCTACTGGGTGTGGGCTGACCTGGCGTGCCTGGCGGTGGTGCTCGGCCCGGCCGGGGCGGCCGGGCTGCGGCGGGTGATCACCCTGGAGCGGGCCCACCCGCGCGCGCTGGTGGCGCTGTGCGCGGCGGCGGTGCTGGCGGTGCTGGCCGCTGACCTGTCCGGGTTGAGCAAGGCCGAGGTGGAGCGGATCTGGCTGCCGTTCGCGGTGTGGCTGGTTGCCGCCGCCGGGCTGCTCCCGGCGCGGCGGGCCCGCTGGTGGCTGGCTGGTCAGGCGGTGCTCGCGCTGGCCGTCAACCACCTGCTGCTGACGACGTGGTGACCGGCTCGCGCAGCGGGTCGGTGGCGAACCGGGCGACGCCCTCGGCGAAGGACACCCGCGCCCGGTAACCGAGCAGCTCGGCGGCCTGAGCGGGGTCGGCTGTCACATGCCGCACATCGCCCGACCGGGCGCCACCGACGACCCGAGGGGCTGCCCCGCCCATCGCGTGGGCCAGCTCGGTGGCCAGCTCGCCGACGGTGTGCGGCTGCCCGGAGCAGATGTTGACCGGCACGCACTGCCCGAACGGTGGATGGGTAGCGAGGGCCAGCGCGTTGGCCCGCGCGACGTCGGACACGTGCACGAAGTCCCGGCGCTGCCGCCCGTCCTCCAGCACCCGCGGCGCGCCACCACTCGCCAGCGCCGATCGGAAGATCGACGCCACTCCGGCGTAGGGGGTGTCGCGGGGCATCCGGGAGCCGTAGACGTTGTGGTAGCGCAGCGCCCACACCCCCCCACCGGTCTGCCGGGCCCACGCGGCGGCGAGGTGCTCCTGGGCCAGTTTGGTGGCGGCGTAGGTGCTGCGCGGGTCCAGCGGGGCGTCCTCGCCTACCAGCAGCGGCTCGAGATCGGCGCCACAGTGTGGGCAGGGTACCTCGTAGCGTCCAGCCGTGATGTCCTCGGCTCGCCGTGGCCCGGCGGGGACGATGCCGTGCGAGGAGCAGGCGTAGCGGCCCTCGCCATAGACCACCATCGAGCTGGCCAGCACGAGCCGGCGCACCCCCGCGTGGTGCATCGCCGCCAGCAGGACCGCGGTCCCGAGGTCGTTGTTGGCGGTGTAGTCCGGGGCGTCGGAGGGATCCAGCCCGTGCCCGACCATCGCGGCCTGGTGGCACACCGCGCCCACCCCGGGCAGCAGGCGGCCCAGCAGCTCGGCGTCCCGGACGTTGCCGCGGACTAGCTCGTGCCCAGCTGTCCACGCTGGTGGCGAGCCCGGGGCGTGGGCCTGCGGCAGGAACGCGTCCAGCAGCAGCACGGAGTGCCCGTCGGCGGCGAGGAGGTCGGCGATGTGCGAGCCGATGAAACCCGCGCCGCCGGTGACCAGAATTCGCACGCCGAGCACGCTACGTCACTGCATCGATGATCTCCAACACCCCCTCGGCGGTTCCGGTGACGAACAGCCGGCCGGTACCGCTGTCCACCGCGACCGTGTTTGGTTGGCGGACCGTGGGCAGCGGGGTGGCCAGAACCGGCTCCCGGGCGTCGAGGTTGAGCCCGATCACCTCGTTGAGCGCGGTCAGCGTGACCCACAGCCGGTCGCGGACCGGGTCGTAGGCGACCCCATAAGGCGTGCCGGGTAGCGCGACCTTCCCGATCTGCCGGATCACGGGCGCGAGCTCATAGAGCAACACGGCCCCGCCTCGGGTGTCGATGACCGCCAGGTGCCCGCGCTTGTCGGCGATCACATGGGTGGGCCCGGCGCCCGCGGGCAGCTCGGCCACCTTCCGCAGCCGCTGCGCGTCGTAGATCGTGAGGGTGTTCTCCCGGACGTCGACGAGGCCTACGAGGTCGCCGACGGCTGCCAACCCCGCTGGTTGGGTGACGTCGGTGAAGGTGTGCACGACCTGATCGCCGCGCACCGCGACCACGGTGTGCCCGAGCTCGTTGGCCACGAACACGGTGCCGTTGGCGGCCTGCGTGGCATCGTGCGGGACGACGCCGGTGATCACCTGGGAGGTGATCTCGCCACCGGGCAGCGCCACCCGCAGCAGCCGGTTCGACCCCTCGTCGGGGATCAGGACCGGGCCGCCCGGCGCGGCCAGCTGCAGGTGCCGCAAGGCGCCGGGCAGCGCGACCTTGCGCAACACCGTGCCGGTGGTGGAATCCAGCAGGACCAGCGCGAACGGGTCACGC
>JBOHFY010000417.1:0-4930 GCA_050699895.1 Pseudonocardiaceae bacterium | reverse complement strand
CGACACGGGGTCGTAACCCCACTTTGCCCCGCTCTCCCCCACGCTGGTCTTCGGCCATGCCCGGCTGTCCGACCGTTGGGCCATCACGCTGTTCACCTTGACCAGCGGTCTATCTTCCCAAGATTGTCCTGCTCTCCAAAATTGCTGGACAATCCGGCAACAGTCAGGGTGAACAGCCGCCACTAGCGTATCCAGCCACACCGACTGTGGCGGGCTGGCCATTTGTCATTGACTTCCTTGGAGGTGCACGGCGAGGTAGATTCCGCCTGTTAGGACCGCGACGAACGGGGCGGGTACCTCCCGCGCGGCGATGGTGAGGCCGTGCGCGGCGCTGTGCAGCGCGGTGTGCAGGATGCGGCAGAGACCGGCGATGGCATCCCCGTATTCGTACGCTATCCGTGGGGGAGAGTCTGATCGGCGGCGAATGGCGGTGCTCAGCCAGTATTCAGGCAGGAGCAAGCAGGCGGCCGTGAATGTCATGCAGTTCTCGACTATCCTGAGGGCCAGCTGCAGCAGGGTCGGTAGCAACCACCGCACGACGATGCAGGACACGACCATCAAGACCGCCGCGTGAAGCAGTTCTCGCAAGAAGCCTATCATGGCTTGCAGGAAAGCTACCATGGCTTTTCAGCGCCGTGAGTGGGTGCGTCTCCGGGTGGCCTCACCGGGTGTATCGGAGGCGGGTCGGGTAGGCTGGAATCAGGAGTGTCCGCGGGGGGCAGTCCACCGAAGTCGTGTTGGACCGGCATCTTTGCGGCTTGCTCCAGGCTGCGGATGGTGTTAGTGGGGGCTTCCTTGAACCAGTCCAGCACCGGCTTCACCAGGTCGTCGATCTCGTAGCGCTCGATTGCGCCGGAATCAACTAAACGAGTCACGAAGTCGGCGAAGTTCCGGTATTTTTCGAGGCGTTCGTTACGCAGCATCTGGACGACCGTCGCCACCTCGTCTGGGTTCTGCGCGATCTGCAGCGCGAACTGGTCGTAGTCGCCGGCGACGATGATGTCGCGGTAGCGCTCAACGCGTCTGGTGATGAGCGTGGTGGTCGAGTTCTCGCGGAGTAGTCTCAGCGCCTGGGTCTCGCGCTCCAGGCTGATTTCGCGTTGCACCTGTCGAATTGCTGCTGCGTAAATAACGGTCGGCTCGTCCATCTGCATTCGGAGGGAGGGCACATGGCTCTCCAGGCCGTACTCGCCACCGATCGGTTGGTCAGTTAGTGATTTGTGGGCTTTCGCTTCAGCGGCTGCCGTGTCCTGTACATCGAATTGGCGGGTGATCGCGCTGAGCCGGTGGTGGAGGGACGGTGAGAGCGCCTCACGGACGTCGTTCATGCCGTTTTTGACGACTCGATCCGGGTTGGTCACGCGCCATTCGATGTCGATGACCGCATGGAACGGGAACGCTTCCGCATGACTCGGTAGGTCAAACTTCAGGCTAGTCCAGTGCAGTCCCATGTCGACCTCGTACAGGGTGCCTCTGCCCTTCCACAACAGTTCCCCCATCGTCGGCCACCGTTCGGGGGCAAATGAGTGACACTCACCCCGGCTGTTGACCAGCACGAGACCGTTCCACGCTCGCCTTCGGTGCCGCTGACGAAGCAGCTCGAAGCGGCTCAGTGCCCGTTCGCTCAGGATGAGTTGGCAGGACGCCGAGCCGTGGCGTGTGTCGTCGGGGTGGCCGGAGCCGTCACGGGAGCCGTCAGCAACAGCCTGATCACGTGCCGTCGCTAGCTCGGTCGCCTTCTCGGGCGGTTCGGTGGGCTGTTGTGTGTCACTGTCGCTCATCCGTGTCCCTTCTTGCCGGTCGTAGCACATCTCAGGGTCTCCACCAGTTGCTCAGCTATGTCCGAGTGCAGGGCATCGGCCCAGGCAAGCCGACGGCGGCGGACGAGGTCCAGCAGGCGGGCCCGGTCGGATTCGTCCTCGACGAGGGTGGGCAGCAGGTTGACCAGGATGGTGAGGCACGCTGGATCCTCTTGCGCGGCCTGTGTCCAGGAGCCGAGTTCTTTCAGGAACATCTCGCGAGCCGCGCTGCGCAGTGCGTGGCGGAGGAGGTGCGCGACTGGGTCTGTCAGAGACGGGTCGTCGTCCAGCAGTGCGAGCAGGAGTGGCCATTTACGGCGCTCCTCGAAGCGTCGCGGAAACGACAGTTCGCCGGGGCGTGTTCCGGCGAACTGTCGCTCTGACAGTGACCAGACCCTCAGGCTTACCATCAGAAAAACGGTCTGCCGGGCCAGCTGGTGGAGGCTCTTGCGGTCCAAGCGTCCAGGCCGCTCCGGGTGCTCTCGGCGTTCGATCCAGTGGGACAACCGGGCGAGAACCGGGTGCCGCGCGCCGGTGGCGAACAGTCGCGCGATGCTCAGCCCCGCGATGTAGATCAGATCTTTGTGTTGGTCCAGGGCGGCTTTGTCGAGAGGTGACTGGTCATCGAGTTCCTGTGGCGTGCCGATGATTCTTAACTCGTCGAGGGATGTCTCGACCGACCGGTGTCCCAGTTCGTACCCGAGAGCGATCGCGGCGGTGCATCGCTCGGCGTGGCTGCCGTGGCGTCGCCACTCGCGGAGAAAGCCATCGATCACGGCCCGTAAGCGGTCGTCCTGGGACGCCTGGTCCAGCGCCACTGCGGCGAAGAGGCGGTAGTACCACGAGACGTCGGGCTCGGAGGAATCTTCAGGCTGCTCAGCACGGGCGGCGGGCCAGACGAGGTCGTTGAAGGTTCCCGGGAAGTCCACCCAGCAGAGCACCCCGGCGGCTTGCGCGGCGCACGTCCGCACATAGGGTTGTGGGTCCAGGGCAAGATCCCGTAGCCAGCTGATCAGCGGCGGTCTCATGTTGTGATGCTGGTGCCAGACGTGGCTGAGCACGGCTGGGGATAGCGGTCATCCTGGAAGCAGACGAGGCTGGCGGGAACCGATCCGAAAAAGTACCGGGTGTAGCCCTCCACGGTGCGTGCGCGAATAGCGTCCAGCAGCGTGACATCCGGGTCGGCGGACAGTGGTCGGCCCGGTTTCCGCTGCGGCTGGACGGTCTTGATGAGCCGGGCCGCCAGGTCTTCGCCCTCTTGCGCCACGACGCTGCGGCGCGTCTCGTTGAAGACCGCAAGCGCCAGCTGGAACCCCGCCAGCCGCATCGCTCGCTCCGTGGCGTCGCCACGGGCTGCGCGAGGCAGAGCACCGAACCACTCGATCACTTGACGCTGGACGAAGCCACCGCACTCGGCTTCGACCTGCTGGAGTGTGAGCTCGTCGCGTCCGTGAGCGACGAGCAGTCCGGCGAACCCTACGATCTCGGCGGCACGGGGCCTCGGACCGAGGGCGGCTCGCAGCGTTGGCGAGACGGCTAGCGCGGTGAGCCTGTCTTGGAGATCCTCGGGATCGGTCGGATTCAGCTGCGCGCTGATGTGCCGGTCAAGCAGTTCATCGGTATCCGGTGGCGGGCACTCCAGGCCGTACACCTGAAAGGCCTCGCTGTACATGTGGTCGGGTGTGACGACGAGAACCAGATAGCAGTCGCACCGCGCGAGCAGGTCGGCCAGCCGATCGGCTTGGTTCTCGGTGAATGCCGCGCCATCTTCGGTCAGCCCGCCGAGGTAGCCGCAGCCACTTTGAAGGTCGTTATCATCGATAGTGCGCAGATCAGTTGCGGCGTCCAGCCTCGACACGTTGCCTTTGGCCAACCCGTCGAGGAGATGGAGTGCTGTTGTGGACCGGCCGGTAGCTGGTGCGCCGCCGAGTATCAGAAGCCTGCGCTCACGCAGCGCCGCAAGCATGTCCGGATAACCGCTCACCAGAACGTAGCGGTCCCGCACGGTCTCGAGCATCTCGGTGCGCACCGGGCCTGGCGTCGGCGCGACGGCGCGTCCCGCGTAGTAGTGGTACTGGTGGCCGATGTGTACCCGCTGGCCCTCACCACCGCTGACAAACGCTTCGACGCCTGGCCGGAAGGTCCGGTGTCCCCGGTCGTACGCGTCCGAGTCCTGCCCGTCGAACCACGTTGGCGAGTCGCGGCAAAAGGCATTTTCAACACTTGATGCTTGCCCGCCATCTCCCCTGCATGGGTCGGCGCTGTGATGGACGTCCGTTGGGTTCGGCTGCACTGCGGCCGGCGCTGGCGTCGAGCTACCCGTGCTAGCCGGAGGAGCGTCGGTGCTCATCGTTCGTGCTCCTTACGGCCGTAAACGTCGCCCAGGTGGAAGCTTGACCTGTCGCCCTGCGTGACGACCACACCGAAGTTGTCCCGCACCAACAACGGGCCACCAGCGGGAGCGACGGGGTCACCGGCGGTTGACCCAACGGAGGATGGCGCCGACAGTGGCGGCTCGGGACAAACCGAGTAACCGGCGAGGGCTACCCAACAGCGCCTACCGCCGACGCCGTTCATTGTGAACGGGCGGTAAGCCGACGCGGCTGGGAAGTGCGTGACGCGCTTGACGACGAGTTCGCGGAACTCGCCTGAGGCTACGACGACGAGATCAGCAGCGTGGGCTCCGAGCATGGTCCGGGCGGTTCCGCAGGTGGAGAGGGCCGCGGGGAGGTCGCCGTCTGCCTCTTCATCTGCCTTCGGCACCCATCGGTGCAGGCCGAGCCGGGCCTGGACGCGGGCCTGCCGGTGATCGCCGTTCACCGCCCTGACCTGCTGGTGCAGCGCACGGATCCAACACCCCAGCACATCCCGCCCAGACACCATCGGCACAACTGCGGCCGCGCCGTCCGGAGCAACCACAAGACCCAGGTCGACGGCGCCGACTCCTGCGGAGAGGCATGCCGCGCTCGCGAGCCGCCAGGCCAACTCCTCGTCCACGCTCCGACCGCCGGTTCCGACGACCAAGCGCAGCGCGGCGGCCGGGGCATTCTGTTCAACAGGCAGCACGATGACCGGCTTGAGCGGCCGTTCCACCCGCCCAGGCTGACCCGTGAGCAGCCGCAGCAGTGGTC
>JBOHFY010000416.1:0-2548 GCA_050699895.1 Pseudonocardiaceae bacterium | reverse complement strand
GCACCGAGCACGCCCCCGGCTGGGTCGAGTGCGGCGGCATCCGGCTGGCGTCCTCGCCCGCGCGGCTGGAGGAGATCCGCCGCCAGCTCGGCTGGGCCCGCCACGGTGGGCTCGAGCTGGTGGAGATCTCCGCCGCGCAGGCCCGCGAGCTGTTCCCGCTGATCTCCCTTGAGGGCGTGCTGGGCGCGGCGTGGTCGCCGACCGACGGCTATGTCGATCCGGCGCGGCTGTGCTACGCGCTGGCGGCGCTGGCCCGCGCCGGTGGGGCGACGATCGCGCAGCGAACCCGGGTGCTGGGCATCGACGTGGCGCGGGGCCGGGTGCACCGGGTCCGGACTGACCGCGGCGACGTCGAGTGCGAGGTCGCCGTCAACTGCGGCGGGATGTTCGCCGCCGAGATCGCGCGCCTGGTGGGGGTGCGGGTGCCGGTGGTGCCGATGTCGCACCAGTACGTCGTCACCCAGCCGTTCTTGACTACCACCAGTATGCTGCCGACGCTGCGTGATCCTGACCTGCTCGTTTACTACCGCCAGGAGCTCGACGGCCTGGTGATGGGCGGCTACGAGCGGTGCTGCGCGCCGTGGAGGGTGAGTGCCGGCCAGCTCGACTCAGTACCGGCCGACTTCAACGGACGGCTGCTAGCGGGCGACTGGGAACGCTTCGCGCAGCTTGCCGAGAATGCGCGGGTGCGGGTGCCGGCGCTGGCTGAGGTCGGGATCCGGACGCTGGTCAACGGGCCCGAGGCGTTCACCCCGGACAACGAGTTCTGCCTCGGTGAGACCGAGGTCGGCGGGTTCTTCGTGGCCGCCGGGTTCTGCGCGCACGGCATCGCCGGAGCCGGTGGGGTCGGGCTGGTGCTGGCCAACTGGATCATGGACGGCGAGCCGGGCGTGGACCTGTGGCACCAGGACATCCGCCGCTTCGGCGCGCACCACCGCTCGCCGTCCTATACCCTGCGCCGCACCGTCGAGACCTACCAGAGCTACTACGACATCCGCCACCCGCACCAGCACCGCGCCGCCGGGCGCCCGCTGCGCACCTCACCGGCCTATAGCTGGCACGCCGCGCACGGGGCGGTATTCGGAGAGAAAGCCGGCTGGGAGCGGGTGGATTACTACGCGAGTAACGAGGCCGCTGGGGAGGAGTCGCTGCGACCGGAGGGCTGGGCCGGCCCCGAAGGCTGGGACAACACTGTCTGGTCACCGGCGATCGGCGCCGAGCACCACGCTACCCGGACCGCGGCCGGGCTGTTCGACGAGAGTTCCTTCGCCACGATCTCGGTCAGCGGAACCGACGCCGCCGCGTTCCTGGAGCGCGTCTTCGCCAACCGGGTCGCGCGGGGGCCCGGGGCGCTCACCTACACCCAGGCGCTGAACTCCCTCGGCGGGATCGAGTGCGACGTCACCGTCGCCCACCTGGACGAGGGCGAGTTCCTGATCGTCACCGGGACCGCGTTCGGCGCTCACGACCTGAGTTGGCTGCGCAGCCACGCCAGGCGCAGCGGTGCGGCGGTGCGCCTGGCCGACGTCACCGGGCGGTACGCCTGCTTCGCGCTGTGGGGGCCCAAGGCCCGCGACGTGCTCGCCCCGCTGACCCCGCAGGAGCTGTCCAATGCCGCGTTCCCGTACCTGTCGACACGGGAGATGACGGTCGGTGACGTGCCGGTGCGCGCGGCGCGGGTGAGCTTCGTCGGCGAGCTGGGCTGGGAGCTGTCCTGTTCGGCCGAGTACGGGGCCGCGCTGTGGCGCACGGTGTGGGAGGCCGGCCAGCCGCACGGGCTGGTGGCGGGCGGCTACCGGGCCATCGAGAGCCTGCGGCTGGAGAAGGGCTACCGGGTGTGGGGTGCCGACATCGGCCCGGAGACCACCCCCGACGAGGCTGGGCTGAGTTTCTGCCTCCGGCTGGACAAGCCGGGCGGGTTCCTGGGCCGGGACGCGCTGCTCGCCGCCCGAGCGCGGGGCCTGACCCGCCGGCTGCGCTGCCTGACCTTGGCTGACCCGCGCGCGATTGCCTTGGGCGGCGAGCCGGTGCTGGTGGGCGGCGCGGTGCTCGGCCGGGTCACCTCGGGGGGTTATGGCTACACGGTGGGCCGCTCGATCGCCTTCGCCTACCTGCCGGTTCCCGCGGTTCAGGTGGGTACACCGGTGACGGTGGAGATCGCCGGCCGCCGGGTCGACGGGGTGGCCGACACCGACCCGCTGCACGATCGGCTGAACGCCCGGGTCCGCGCGGACATCTGACCACCTTCTCAGCGGCGCCGAGGGACTATACATACGTATGTCTAATACCGTAGTATCGTCGTGTACGGGGGCCCGGCAGGGGAGGTCTCGATGGCGCTACGACGTGGGATCCGGTGGGTGGTTCGGCACGGGCTGGTCCGGCACACGGTGCGGCGCCAGATGCGCGCCGGTGACCTGGGATCGCGGCTGATGATGGACCCGGTGGTCCGCGAGGACCCCTTCCCGTGCTACGACGAGCTGCGCGCGCGGGGCCGGCTCGTCCGCACCGACCTGGCGCTACTTTCGGCGCACCACGATGTCTGCCTGGC
>JBOHFY010000415.1:0-4221 GCA_050699895.1 Pseudonocardiaceae bacterium | reverse complement strand
GCTCGAAACCCAACCGCACCCGGGTGGCCGGGCGGGGCGCCATGATCTGGCCGGTTACCGCCTCGACACCGGGCCAACCGTACTCACCATGCCAGAGCTGGTCGAGGAGGCGCTGGCCGCGGTGGGTGACTCACTCGCCGCACGGCTGGACCTGGTGGCGCTGCACCCGGCCTACCGGGCCCGCTTCGCCGACGGGTCAGTGATCGACGTGCACACCGACGCCGAGGAGATGGAGGCGCACATCCGGGCGGTGTGCGGCCCAGCCGAAGCCCACGGTTACCGGCGGCTGCGGCACTGGCTGACCCGGCTCTACCAGGTCGAGATCGGCCGGTTCATCGGCGGCAACTTCGACTCCCCGCTGGATCTGGTGGCCGGCCGGGACGCCGTCCGCGACCTGGCCGCGCTGGCCGCGCTGGGCGGCTTCGGCCGGCTGGGCGCTCAGGTCGGCCGCTTCCTGCACGATCAACGGCTGCAACGGATCTTCTCCTTCCAGGCGCTCTACGCCGGAGTGCCCCCGCAACGCGCCCTCGGCGCGTACGCGGTGATCGCCTACATGGACACGGTCGCCGGAGTCTGGTTCCCCCGAGGGGGAATGCAAGCGCTTCCCCAGGCCCTGGCGGACGCGGCCACCGACGCGGGCGCCGATATTCGCTATCACACCACGGTGACCGCCCTGGAGCACTCTGGGCAACGGATCACGGCGGTGCACACCGCCGAGCACGAACGGGTGAGGGCCGATGCGGTGGTCCTCACACCCGATCTACCGGTGGTGCACCGGCTGCTCGGCCGGGCCCCTCGACGGCTGGTGCCGCTGCGCTGGTCACCCTCGGCGGTGGTGCTGCACGCCGGGGTCCGAGCGGGCACCGGGCCAGGCTGGAGCGGGCTAGCGCACCACACGATCTCCTTCGGACAGGCGTGGGAGCGCACCTTCGACGAGATCATCTACCGCGGACAGCTCATGACTGACCCGTCGCTACTCATCACCCGTCCCACCGCCACCGACCCGAACCTGGCGCCGAGGGGACGTGAGCTGCTCTACATCCTCGCGCCCTGCCCCAACTTGCGCACCGCGCCGCTGGACTGGGCCACTCTCGGACCGGCGTACCGCGATGAGCTGGTCAGCACGCTGGAACAGCGAGGCCTGACCGACCTCGGCGAGGCCATTGAGGTCGAGCACCTGGTCACCCCGGCTGACTGGGCGGCCCAGGGGCTGGCGGTGGGAACCCCGTTCTCCGCCGCGCATACCTTCGCCCAGACGGGGCCGTTTCGCCCGTCGAACCTGGTGCGCGGGCGGACCAACGTCGTGCTCGCCGGATGCGGCACAACACCTGGGGTCGGTGTACCCACCGCGCTCATCTCCGGCAGGCTGGCCGCCGCCCGGATCATCGCGGCCGGAGCCCGCCGACGCACGACCACGAGCGGCTGAACCAACCGTGTCATCGCGGCCAACCGTGTCATCGCAGTCATTGCGGCAGTCATTGCACCCCCCCCATTCTGGTCCCGGCTCGGCACACGTGCGGCAGGGGCAGCCCGTGCTGCTGCTCGACCGGCTGCGCCCGAGCCGACTGCTCTCGGGCACAGTGCTGCTCGGATTGGCCGGTTCGGTCCTGCTGGCCACCATGGCGATCGGGGCCGGCGGCATCCTCGTCACCGACCCTCTGATCACCGGGGGGTCGCTGTCCTGGATCCGCTACGGGCACGGCCACGACCTGGCCACCGTGGCGCTCTACCTCGGCGTCGGGATGCTCGTGTGGGCCTGGGTACGGCTGGGCCGCGACGTCCTCAGCGGCGCCACGACCATGCGACGGGTGCAGGTCGCCAGCGCGGTGTGGACCGCACCCGTGCTGGTGTCGCCGCCGCTGTTCACCCGGGACGTCTACAGCTACCTGGCACAGGGTGCGCTTGCCGCCCGCGGGCTGGATCCCTACCAGGTCGGGCCCGCGAAGCTGCCGCTGGGAGCCGTCGCGGACAACGTGCACTACGTATGGCAAACCACCCCGGCACCGTACGGCCCGCTGTTCATCCTCATCGCCAAGACGATGCACCGGTTGACCGGCGAGGACCTCATCCTGGGCGTGATCGGCCTACGGTTAGTGCTGCTGAGCGGCTTGGCCCTGCTCATCATCACGCTCCCTGGGCTGGCCGATCAGCTCGGCGGCGATCGCGCCGTCACACTCTGGCTGGTGACCGCGAACCCGATGACCGTGGTGCATCTGGTCGGTGGACCACACAACGATCTGCTCATGATTGGGCTGCTGGCGGCGGGCACACTCCTGGTGCTGACCCGCCGGCACGCCGCGGGGATCATACTGGTCACCGCGGCGATGGCGGTGAAGGCCTCAGCCGGGATCGCGTTGCCGTTCCTGGTCTGGATCTGGGCGGCTCGCCTGCCCGGTTGCCAGGGCGCGCGACTATTGCGGGCAGGAGCGGGCAGCGTGGCGGTATTCGGCGCGGTATTCACCGGCATCACGGTGGTGTCCGGCGTCGGGCTGGGCTGGATCCCAGCTCTGCACGCGCCATCGCTGATCGTGAACTGGATGTCGCTGCCCACCGCCGCCGGGCAGCTCGCCCACGCGCTGGCCGCACCGTTCGGCCACGTGGGCGACCGCTCGTTCATCATGGTCAGCCGGCTGCTGGGCTCCGGGGTGTTCCTCGCCCTCCTCGCCTGGCAGTGGTGGCTGGCCAGAGACGGCGGGCCGCCGGCCGTTCGGCGCGCGGCGCTGGCGCTGCTGTGGGCAGCGGCGCTGGCACCGGCCACCCTGCCCTGGTACTTCACCTGGGCTCTCGCCCTCGGCGCGGCCCTGGCCTGGCCGCGACGCTCGCTGGCCTGGGCCGTCGCCGGGTCCACCTGGCTGGTGCTGTGCAGCTACCCCACCGGGGAGGATGCACTGACCTCGTGGCCTTACCAGATCGCGATGGTGGCGGTGTCGCTGGTCGCGGCAACCGCCCTGCTGCGCCGCGACCCGCTCGGCCTGCGCGGGCGCGCGCACCTCCTCGATCCGGCGCCGGCAGGGGCGAGATGAGTCGCGAGCTCGATGCCGCGGGCATCACCGAGCCCAGCCTGCGCGCCTCTTATACCCGATGCAGGGAACTCAACGCCGCACACGGCCGCACCTACTTCTTGGCGACCCGGCTGCTGCCGCCGGGGAAACGGCCGGCGATCCATGCTCTGTACGGGCTGGCCCGCTACGCCGACGAGATCGTCGACGACCTGTCCGACACCCGGCCGTGGCCGCAACGCCTCGCGGAGCTGGACGCCCTGGCGCGGCAGCTGCGTGAAGGGCTGGCGCGCAGGCGCTCGGACCACCCGGTGCTGGCGGCGCCGGTGCACGCCGCGGTCCGCTACCAGATCGACCCACTGCACTTCGCGGATTTCATGGTCTCGATGCGGATGGATCGGCCGGTGGAGCAGGGCGGAGTGGCCGGCTATCGGACCTTTGACGAGCTGGGCCGCTATGTGCACGGCTCGGCGGCGGTGATCGGGCTGCAGGTACTGCCGGTGCTGGGCACCGTGGTCCCTCGAGAGCGGGCTGAGCCGCACGCCGCCGCGCTGGGTGTCGCCTTCCAGATCACCAACTTCCTCCGCGACATCGGCGAAGATCTCGATCGCGGGCGGGTGTATCTGCCCGCTGACGAGCTGGCGTCGTTCGGGGTGGACCGTGAGCTGCTGGGATGGTGCCGGCGCACCGGAGCGCCCGATCCCCGGGTGCGCCGCGCGCTGGCCTATCTGGTGGCGCGCACCCGGGCGATTTACCGCAGGGCGGCGCCGGGGATCCCGATGCTGGCTCCGGTGTCCAGGGCCTGCGTGGCCACCGCGTTCCGCTTGTATGGCGGCATCCTGGACGAGATCGTGGCGGCCGACTACCGGGTACTGGCCCGCCGGGTGGCGGTGCCAGGCCACCGCCGGCTCGCGGTCGCGCTGCCAGGGCTGAGCAGAGCACTCCTGGCACGGACGCTGCGAACAAGCCCTGAACCCACCACCCTGACCCGACGCGCAGAATAAATCTCGGTCACGGTCAACGACCTCGTATGACGTTCCTAATCCGGCAGCCGGTAGACCCGTTTCGCATTGTCCGCACCCACCATCTGGGCGACGCGCACCGCGTCCGCCCCTGACCATTCTCCCGACTCCACCCACTCGCCGAGCACACCGGCCATCGCACGCCGCCACAGCACAGCACCGAGGTAATGCAATTCGGCCGGCCCCCACGCATCGGAGGA
>JBOHFY010000414.1:0-2003 GCA_050699895.1 Pseudonocardiaceae bacterium | reverse complement strand
CCCAGTTTGTAGCGGTCCTCTTCGTAGACCAGCGTTGTACCCAACGCCTTGGTCACGACGCCACCGTCACCTGCCGTGGCAGCGAAGCGCCGAACGGCGTCAGCCCGATTGGTGATCTGGGTGTCCGGCACCACGAGTCCGCAGCCTGCGGCGATGCCGAGTTGCAGTGGCTTGTACACCGCCCGAGCAGCATTGTGCGGGTCATTCACCGCGAGCACCGGCAGCGCAGTCAGCACACCGCCTAGGCCGAGCTTCCCCTCCCGGCGAGCGAACTGCCGTTCAGCCGAAGACATCCCCTCTGGGAGTTCGAATATTGTGGGGCTGCGATACCAGATCGCCCTGAGCTCGTCGAGTGCGATAGTCCGCGAGCACGTGCGAAGCCCGCCGACCCACTGCCCATTCGCGAACTCGGCGTCCAACGTGAGCCGCTGCGGGAACCAACCGGTGTCGATCCTGGCCACGTCGATACCCCGTGTGTGGAGACCCCGGACGACCCCGTTGGCGGTGCGGTCACCTTCACCGGCCACGATAAGTACCGTCATCAGGACTTACTCCGCGTCATCGTCATCAGGAACGGTCTCCCATGAGTAGTCCTTGGCGGGACCCTCGTCCCCGTCGCAATGGGTGACTGTCGTCCAATCCAGCTTGTCCACGACGCTAGGTAGCTCTCGACCATCGTCTCCGATAGTCAGCTGCCGTTCGTGGCAATACCGATACACCGGTAGCTTGGGGGAACCCATCACGCGAAGAACACGCAAGCCAAACGGGCGGATGTCGGGTGCGGACGGTTCTCCACCCTCGCCCGGTTCAGCATGGCCAGGCCATGCAAGCGGAAACCGCTCAGTGACACTGGCCAGGGGATTACCGACGAAGCGCGTCCAGAGATCGACTCTCGCCACGGTCACAGTGTCCAGTATGCCGTCCTGCGCTGAGGGCCGTCTCACTGTCACCCCATGGTGGGGCGACGCAGAGGGGAGACAAAGGAGCACGGCAAGGCCGGGGGTTGGGCTCCCCGGCCTTGCCGTGCTCTGCGGCCGGCCGTCTCATCTGGGGGGAGCCACCGCTACTGGAGAGCGGAGGCGAGACGGCCGGAATCTGGTGGTGTGTGGTCTGGCGCACAGTCGGGCTCATACCGCGCAGCGCACCCGTCGTCGGCTGCCGTGTCATGCCTCGCTGCCCTCCCGTGCCGCCAAGCGTGGTGGTGCGGTGACGTGATCACTTTCGCGGCGATCCGCCGACGTGGGCAGGCCAGACCAGCTGCCGGCTGTTGCCGGCTGCTCTCCGGACGTCACTGTGTCGGTCCAGCGGGATCTACGGTGGGCCGACCAACCAGTAAGGGAATGAGTGCGATGACCGAACAAGAACCGCCCCGGACCCGGCTGGCACAGCTACTGCGGCAGCAACACGCCGACCGGGCTCGGGATTTCCCCTGCACCTTGTCGGCCCAGGGGGATCTACGGTGAGCCGACCGATCAGAGGGGAATGAGTCGGGATGATCGAGCAAGCGCCGCCCCGGACGCGGCTGGAGCAACTCCTGCGGCAGCGGCACCTCACGCTGGAGGAGTTCCGGAAGAACTACCAGCGGGCCGCCAACGGGACCGTGCTCAGCGAACGGCAGGCCTACCGGTGGGTCGCCGGGGAGATGAGCACGCTGCCCTACCCGGCGGCGCAGGGCACACTGGAGGAGATGTTCGGCGAGCCGGTGACCCGGCTGTTCGGCCCGCCCTACGGCATCGCGGCGCTGCGGCCGGGCCGCTGCCAGGGCGGATCAGCGCCGAGTCGAGGTACGGCGCGAACGGACTGGGAAGGACAGGTGATCATCATGAGCGCCGACCGGGCCCGGGACTTCCTCAGTCGGATCGAAGTCTCCAACGTCGGAGCGGGAACGCTCGACCAGCTGGCCGATGACGTGCGCCGGCTGGTCGTCGCCTATCTCCAGCAGCCGCTGCCCACGCTGCTCAGTGACCTGGTGGACACCCAAGATCGCGCATTTACCTTGCTGG
>JBOHFY010000413.1:0-2073 GCA_050699895.1 Pseudonocardiaceae bacterium | reverse complement strand
GTACAACTTGATCAAGGCGCCGTCCGATGTGGATGTGGCGATGGTGGCCCCCAAGGGTCCCGGGCACCTGGTGCGCAGGCAGTTCGTCGACGGCAAGGGCGTGCCCTGCCTGATCGCGATCGAGCAGAATCCCACCGGTGGTGCCCAGGCGCTGGCGCTGTCGTATGCCAAGGCGATCGGCGGCACCCGCGCTGGAGTGATCAAGACCACCTTCACCGAGGAGACCGAGACCGATCTGTTCGGTGAGCAGACCGTGCTCTGCGGCGGGATCACCGCACTGGTGCAGGCCGGCTTCGAGGTGCTCACCGAGGCCGGGTACGCCCCTGAGGTGGCCTACTTCGAGTGCCTGCACGAGGTCAAGCTCATCGTTGACCTGATGTACGAGGGCGGGATCTCCCGGATGCGCTACTCGATCTCCGACACCGCCGAGTACGGGGACCTCACTCGCGGGCCGCGAATCATCACCCCTGAGGTCAAGGACGAGATGCGCCGGATCCTCGCCGAGATCCAGGACGGCCGCTTCGCCCAGGAATGGGTGACCGAGGACGACAACGGGCGCCCGAACTACACCAAGCTGCGCGCCGAGGGGGAGCGCCACCCCATCGAGCAGGTCGGCGCCCGGCTGCGCGGCCTGATGTCCTGGATAGACCGCCCCCTCACCGACACCGTGTGACAACCACGGACAACCGGGCCAGGTTGCCGCATCATGGTGATGAGAAGAATGACTGCCACTGAGGTCAAGGCCACGATCCTCGCGCTTCTTGACGAGGTCGCTGCGGGTGACGAGGTGCAGATCACCCAGCACGGCCGGATCGTGGCCCGGCTTGCCCCGGCCAGCGGACCGCCCGCAGTGCGAGGGATGCTCGCGGGCACGGCACGGACCACCGCGACCGATGACGACCTGTTCAGCACGGGGGAAGCGTGGGAGCCTGCGTGACGCATCGTCGTCACCATCTGGTGAGGCCGGATGGCCGATATGGACGGTTTCTCCTACCATAAGCATGGGTGAGGAGGAGCGGGTGGATCCGATCGTGGTGGCGTTTGGGACGGCGTTGGTCGGGGCGATGGCCACCGACGTGTGGCAGCGGGCCCGCGTCGGCGTCGTTGCGATGTGGCGGCGAGTACACCCGCAGCAGGCTGACACCGTCGAGGCGGACCTGGAGGGTTTGCGTGGTCAGGTCCTCGACGCTCGCGAGGCCGGTCGGGCGGATATTGAGCAGGCTCTGACGGGTGTGTGGCAGGGGCGGCTGCAACAGTTGCTGCTCGACGAGCCCGCCGTGGCCGTCGAGCTGCGGCGGGTCCTTGATGAATCCCTGACGCCGGTGTTGACGCCAGCAGAGCAGGCCCGGATCGGCACGATCATCATGACGGGCACCTCTCACGACAGCAGCACCTTCAACCAGGTCGCCGGCAACTAGATTAATTACCGACCATGACCACCGCCCCGCCGATTCCGCCAACCGAGGACACTCCCGGCGATGCTCCGGTCCAGATAAGCGGCACCTCCCATGACACCAGCACGTTCAACCAGGTCGCCGGTGATCAGTACAATATTCAGCTCCCTCCTGCGCCGCCCTCACCGGCGACCTGCACGTTGCCAGCGGACACGGCCGCGTTCACTGGGCGCGGCAAGGAGTTGCACGACATCACTGCGGCGGTGACCGCTGCGGCTGAGGCGGGCCGGGTGGTGGCTATCCACGCTCTCGACGGCATGCCCGGGGTAGGCAAGACCGTCCTCGCGGTCCACGTCGGGCACCGATTGGCCGACCGGTTCCCCGACCGGCAACTGTTCCTCGACCTGCACGCCCACACCCCGGCCAGGAACCGGTGACACCCGAGGCTGCGCTGGCCAGCCTGTTGACCGCCGACGGTGCGGATACCCGCTACCTACCCGAGAGCCTTGATGAGCTGGCCACGCTGTGGCGGGACCGGATGGCCCACAAGCAGGTGCTACTTATCTTGGACAACGCTGCCAGCAGCGGCCAAGTCACACCCCTGCTGCCGGGGTCGGCGGGCTGCCTGGTGCTGGTCACCAGTCGCCGCTACCTGGGTGATCTTCCTTGCGCGGTGTCG
>JBOHFY010000412.1:0-7114 GCA_050699895.1 Pseudonocardiaceae bacterium | reverse complement strand
GTGGGTGACGGTGCCCTACGTGGCGGTCACCTCGTTCATCCTCGGCCACATCTGGCGCTACCGGCACGACCAGTTCGGCTGGACCACCCGGGCCTCCCAGCTTTATGAGAGCCGCCTGCTCCGGCTGGGCAGCCCGTTGTTCCACTTCGGGCTGCTGGCCGTGCTCGGCGGGCACGTCATGGGCATCGGCATCCCCGAGAGCTGTACCGCGGCGCTCGGGGTGACGGAGTCTGACTACCACCTGATGTCGGCGTCTATGGGTACGCTGTCCGGCCTGGCCACCATCGCCGGGCTGGGGATCCTGCTGTACCGGCGGGCCACCGTGACGGCGGTGCGCAAGGCCACCACCGGCATCGACAAAATCATGTACACGCTGCTGACCGGCGCGATCGCCACCGGGATGCTGAACACCGTGGGCAGCAACCTGATCGGCGGCGGCTACAACTACCGGGCCACCGTGTCCCCCTGGTTCCGCAGCCTGTTCACCATCCACCCACAACCAGAGCTGATGGCCGGTGCCCCGATCAGCTTCCAGACCCACGCTCTGGTGGTGCTCACCCTGCTGGCCATCTGGCCCTACACCCGCCTAGTGCACGTCTTCAGCGCACCACTGGGCTACCTGACCCGCCCCTACGTCGTCTACCGCAGCCGCGACATCAACCACCCCGGCGCCCGCCGCTACGCCCGCGCCTGGGAAGTCTCCCCACCCCCCACCCCCCGCCGCTAACCAACCCGCGGTAAGCGCTGTCCGTGAACTCGACAGCACCGTCGCGCCACCATCAGCGATCAGCACCGCCAGATCGGCCAGCACCCGACCACGATCATGCACCGGCCAGAAATCGGGCCGAGCCACCGCATGTGGCCGGCGCTCGGCCCTTGCTATCGCGTGGTGTCTGGCTTGGACGCCAGTGTGGCTGACCATTTTTCCTCGATCCGGCCGAACCGCCAGACGGCTAACGCGATGAGCCATGCCACGACAAACAGGGCCACAATGGCGTAGCCGGCGTAGTCCAGTGGGATCGACCCGATCGCCGCGAGCGGCCCGGAGGTGATACCAGTCTGGTCGTCGAACACCCCGATCAGCTCGATGGTACCGATGATCAGCGCGACGGCCACTGACAGCGCGGTGATGGTGATGTTGTAGAAGACCTTGCGGACCGGCTTGGCGAAGGCCCAACCGTAGGCTGCGTTCATGAAGACGCCGTCGGTGGTGTCCATCAGGCACATCCCGGCGGCGAACAGGATCGGCAGGATCAGGATCGCGTAGAAGGGCAGGCTGAACGCCGCTGCCCCGCCGGCCAGCACGAGCAGGCCGACCTCGGTTGCGGTGTCAAAGCCCAGCCCGAACAGCACGCCGATCGGATAGATGTGCCAGGGCTTGCGAACCGACTTGGTCAGGCCGCCGAGAAAGCGGTTCATGAAGCCGCGCTTGTTGAGCTGGTCCTCCAGTTCCTGCTCGTTGTAGGTGCCGTGGCGCATCTTGCGGAAGACCTTGATGATGCCGATCAGGACGACGAGGTTGAGGATCCCCAGGATCCACAGGAACACCCCGGACACCGACGCGCCGATGATGCCGGTGATCGAGTGCAGTTCGGAGGAGTCGTTCTCGACCTGCCCGGCGAGCGCCTTCACCCCGATCGAGAGCAGGAAGGCCAGCCCGAACACGATCGTGGAGTGCCCCAGGGAGAACCAGAAGCCCACCGAGAGCGGCTTGCGCGGGTTGCCTGTCTCAGCGTTGTCGGCCATCAGCTTGCGGGTGGTGTTGTCAACCGCGGCGATGTGGTCGGCGTCGAAGGCGTGCCGGAGCCCGAAGGTGTAGGCCAGGACCCCGACCCCGACGCCGTAGATGCCGGTATCGCCAAGGTTGTAGCCCTTCGGGACCACGAACGCGAGCAGCACCCCGAAACCGATCACGTGGAGGAACACGATAAATCCGTACATACCGCTGATGGAGGTCCAGTCGGCCGGGGTGAGGCTGGCGCGGAAGCGGGCGAAGCCGGAACCGGGGACAGCCGGGGCTGGAGCGTTCATGAGCTCCCTCACTTCGTTCAGTTACCTTGAGTAGCGATCTTGATAACTCTTTCGGGTGATAGTAGGTCCCTATGTCTGGTATGTGCAAGAGAGATGCGGCAACTTCCTGCCACCTTCTGGCAAGGAACAGTGGTGTGCTCAGGAACGTGACGCGACCCGACCTGGCGGGTTACGGGGAGGGAGGAAGGCATGCACACGGTGACGGGAACGCGTGAGCCCGCGGACTCGATGACTGGGCGATTCGACGATGCCAGGAATCGGCATCAAGCCAACCGCGCGGTGGGGGTGAGCGCTGTCGGGCTGGCCGTGACGGGGCTGGTTAGAACTGGGCATCGCCGTGCTCACCGGCTCAGTGGGTCTGCTGGGGGATGCGCTGCACAATCTGCCGGAGCTGGTCGCGGTAGCCGCCGGGCAGCGCTGGGGTGACCCGGGGCGGGATTGGCGGTGACCCTGTTCATCTGCCACATCGGCTGGGAGGTCACCACCGATACCGGCCACCGCCTGCTCGATGGCGTCGCCCCCAGCGTAATCACCAACGCCGAACACACCGCCGCCACAGTACCCGGCGTCCGCCACGCCCACGCCCGCGCTCGCTGGACAGGCCGCACCCTGCGCATCGAGATCGAAGCCTGGGTCGACGCTCCCCTGTCTGTCGCCGCCGCCGACCAGCTCGGTCACCAGGTCGTCGAGGCAGTCTACGAGGCAATACCCCAAGCCCGAGCGGTCACCGTCGCCCCCCCCCGCCATGGTGCCGACATTGGAAGACCACCTGGCCGATAATCGGACTTATCGTACAATAAGAAAGAAAGAATTGCACCACTTAGCCAACCGCAAAATAGGTGCATTAATTTGCGTCACAGGAACGCTTGACGACAACTCGCGCGAGGCGTGTAACATCAAGTTAACGAGGCCAGGTCACTTCTCGCATAGGTCGGAAACTCGCCGAATAAATAGGGTCAGAGACGGAGCAAAAATGGCCACACAGCATACTCATGAACACACGCACGGAGATGCGACGCATACACACACGCACATCTTTCATGATCATGAGCACGTCGAGCACGAACACGAACACAACCATAACGGGCAGTCCCACACGCACCCGCACCCACACGAGCGCAACCTCGAAGAGGATCACGAACACTCGCACTGACTCTTCGTTAGAGGTAACTGGTCAGGTCCCGATGGCCGGCGTGGCGGCTTGATCTTGTTGGCGGGATCCCGCCGATCAGCGTGCGGATGACCGAGCGTCAGCTCATCGCGCGGCGCTGCTGCTATAGTACCACGACCCGCGCCGAGGCGCCGGAAGGCGTGACCGCGCCGGTGCGGTGACGATGACCACCCGCGCGGCCAACGGACTGGGCGGGTTCCTGGAGTGGGGCCGCACCAACCTCGCCGCCGGGGTGCTGCCCTGCTTCGCCGGGGTCGCGGTCCACGACGCGTGGACGCCCTATGACACCTACAAGTTTCTTCTGTCCATTTTTGAGGCGCAGCGTTCCAAAAGATAGATGCTCGTGTGCGGAATTTTTGCGGACGAAGTTCCTCATTTGAGGGGTGCTGGTGACCTGCTCGCCGGTCATGCATCCGCATGGTCCCGCTAGACAACGTCGCACGCGGAAAGGAGCGCCGCACAGCGGTATCGCGTTCCCACCTGAAAGGGAGAACCTGATGACAAAGAAGTCTCCTCGGCGCTCCACCTCAGGGAAGGCGTTGATCTTAGGTGCCCTGCTGACCGTCGCGGTGCCAGGAATTGCGTATGCCAACACCGTGAGCGTCACGGTGCAGACTCCGGGAACGACCAGCGGGCCGGGGTCCTCCTTCGCCGAGATCGAAACCGACGCGGACTGCTCTCAGGGTGCCCTGATCTCTGGCGGCGGGATCGACCAGGTCATCGGCACGGGCATGGCCTCGAACGGCAATCACGTCATGGGCACCGAACCAAGGATCCCACGATCGGACAACCGAACCCCGGCAGCGGTGGCGCCGACGGTAACGGTGGTGGCGGTAACGGTGGTGGCTCTGGCGGCGGGGACCCGGGCAACTTCTACGGGGCAGGCGGTGGCGGCGGAAGCGGTTTTGTGACACCGACGGCAACCGGCGTCTCCCTCATCCCGGGCGTTCAGCACGGCAACGGCAAGGTGATCGTCTCCTTCACCGCGGCCACCAGCACCGCGCTGGCCGTGACACCCGTCTCACCAGCCGCAGCCGGTTCTCCGGAGACGCGCACCGCGACAGTCACCCCCCGGCGGCGGGCAGCGTGCAGTTCAACGACGGCACCACCGCCATTGATGGCCCAGTAACCGTCACCAACGGCACTGCGACGATCACCACCACGTTGCCCGTGGGTACCCACTCGCTGAGCGCGGTGTTCACCCCCACCGACCCGACAGCCTTCGGCTCGTCCACGTCACCCCCGGTGTCGCTGACGGTCAAGCCGCTTTTCCCAGTGCAGTGACCGCACTCTGAGAACGATCCGTGAGCGGGAACCAGTGCCTTTCACGCCAGTTCCCGCTCACGAACATAATTCCTTTTCGTAACGGAGGACCACGGTGTCGCTTGCGTCGATGAGACGGTCGCGTGCCGAACCCGTAGGTCGGACAGGGGTGGTGCACGGTCGTTTCACGATCGCATGGGTGGGCCGAGGACCCGCAACCAGCCGCCGTCCGAGGGTGATCCCGCCCGCTCCAGGGTGCCCGCCCGCACCAGTACTCCCGAACTCAACAGCAGAGCTGTCAGGTACAAGCACAACAGGTCGACTGTTGAGTTCGAGAATCACAGGCACAGCTGGGGCTCAGACTCGCCCACTAGTAGCCGAAGACCGTAGCCATCAACACCACCCCTGGTCAGGACACTTGTCACGACTCAGTGACCCGAACCGTGAACGCTCACGCCAGCGTTTCGCAGGAGTCACGCATCGACGGCTACATGGCGTTCGTTGCGACGGGTGCCGCCAACCGCGGCAGGCGGTCTCAGCAATGCGCTTCCGGCCAACGTTCAGCTGCTGCTCGCGGTCTCCGCGACGACAGGCAGCTCGACGCAGTCCGACTCACAGCCATCACCGGTCGTGGTGGTCTGGGGTGGCGCAGGCCGGTGCAGCACCGCCCGTGTGGGGGCAACGGTGAGCTCGTTGTCCCGTATCGACCCAACACCGTCCACGATCAATGAGTAGTCGTTCGGATTCGCGGGCGGCCATACCAACGTGACCGAAGAGTGAACCGCGATGTTGGCTCTCGTTCTTCGACCCAGGTCCGTCACGAGCAGTGTGTTGTTCGCCAGTGTGGCGGTCACGGCCACAACGTGCGTCCACGCACTGTTCCCAATGGTCAAGAGGTACGCGAAGCGGTACCGCGTCAGGGTTTCCGCCAGCTGCTGCAGCGTGACCTCGATGCTCATCACTATACGGTACGCGTGAAAGCTATCAGCGGGCGAGTTCGGCGCAAACCGCCGAGAGCCGATGCCGTCGGTTGATCTCCAGTTCGTGGCCGTGGCGGAGGGTCTGGACGAAAGCGTATCCAGTTTGCGATCTTGATTCAGGGTGCGACAGGTGGTGTTAACCGACCCTCGCCAACCCCGTTCGACCAGGCCCGAGGCCATCCGTGGGCTGCCGTAGGTGCCGTAGGAGTCGGTGAGCACCTCGCCGATCCCGGCAGCAGATCGCGTGGAACTTGGTGCTTGATCCCCTGAGTGGCGGTGAGGCCGCCACGCTTACCGGCCCATCGCCTCCTTATCGAGGTACCCGGGATGCCCACGAGCTGAGTTGGCTCCTCGATTCATGGCCGAGGCGATACTGCTGCCCAACGGTCAGGTGATCACCTCGGACGGCCGGGACACCGATCGTCGCCATCAGAAATAAAGTTACCGTGTTGCTGTTGCCGTCAGCAACCACGATATCGTGAGGGCCGTGACCGCTCAGATCACCGATTGCGACGGCGACCGGACCCGAACCGGCAAGCGGATCACCGGCAGTCGGCAATGTCGTCGTTGTGAAGCCGCGGTCGTTTCCGTTGTTGAGGAACAACATTAAGGTGTCGCTCTGACGGTTGGAGACCGCGGCCCAAGGGCCGTTTCCGTCACACGCCGACGACGCTTGACCCGAACCGGCTTAGCTTCCCTAACTCAATCCCCCTCGGGCGCGCACAGATCGACGCTTACATTCTCGCCGAACAAGTCAAATAGGTTACTCGGATAGGGATAGAGGAAATGTAGGCTACCTGCATGCGTGGTCATGGCCGCCGCCGTCACCTGTGACGTCGCGCCCTGCACCGTCGTCGGCGGCAATCCCGCCCAGCTGATCAAGCAACGGTACGCCGACGCCGACCAGCACGTCAGCCCGTCGAGTGGCGGTCCGACGTAGACCCCGCGTGGTGGGATGGGGCTTGTGGGCGTGACGGTGGTGGGCAGCGTCAACCTCGACCTGGTGGTCGCGCTGCCGCGCCTGCCGGACCCCGGCGAAACCCTCACCGCCACCAGCGTGACCCGCCTCCCCGGAGGGAAGGGGGCCAACCAGGCGCTGGCCGTCCGCCGGCTGGGGCTGCCGGTGCGGCTGGTCGCCGCGGTAGGCAGCGATCCCGAGGCCGACACCGCGCTGGAGCTGCTGCGCCGCGAGAAAGTCAGCTTGGACCGGCTGCAACGGGTCACCGAGCCGACCGGGCTGGCGCTGATCGCCGTCGATACCGAGGGTGAGACCACCATCGTCGTGGTACCCGGCGCGAACGCGGCACTGCGAGTGGACGCGCGGGATGTGGTCGGCGCCGATGCGGTGCTCACCGTGCTGGAAGTGCCCGACCACGCCGTCACCGCCGCCGCCCAGCACGCCACCGGACTGTTCGTGCTCAACGCGTCCCCGGCCCGCCCGGTGCCACCCGAGGTGCTGCGGCGCGCCGACCTGGTGGTGGTCAACCGTGCCGAGTACGCCGCGCTGCCCGGTCCGCGCGCCGCTCGGGCCGTCGCCGTCACCGACGGGTCGCGCGGCGCGGTGCTGCTCCGCGACGGTCAGCAAGTCGCGACCGCGACCCCACCCAGGGTCACCGCCGTGGACGGCACCGCCGCCGGTGACGCGTTCATCGCCACCGCGGTAGCCGGC
>JBOHFY010000411.1:0-16524 GCA_050699895.1 Pseudonocardiaceae bacterium | reverse complement strand
CCGATCGGTCAGCTGCCCTACCTGCTCACGCTGCCCGGCCACGGCTTCTACTGGTTCCAGATCGTCCCCTCCGACCCCGGGCGGGAACCGTGATCAGTGCCGCTGACCTGGTCTCGGACATCGCCGGCACGCTGGCGACGGTGCTGCCCGAGCAGCGCTGGTTCGCCGGCAAGAACCGCCCGGTGCACGCAGTCATCCCGGTGCGCGCCACCGACCTCGCCGGGGCCGATCCCCGGCTGGTGCACGCCGTCGTCGAGGTCGACCAAGGTGAGCGGCCCCGGGACCGCTACCAAATCCTGCTCGGAGTGCGCGGCGACCTACCCGAGAACCTCGGGCACGCCTGGGTGGCCGCGGCCGGCGACTGCGCAGTATACCAAGCGGTACACGACCCTGAGCTCACCGCCGTGCTGCTGGAGCTGATGGCCCGGGGCACGGAGGTGGACGGGCTGCGCTTCACCGCCGAGCCGGGCGTCACACTGGACACCGAGCGGCGCTCCCACCCAGTTGGGGTGGAGCAGTCCAACACCTCGCTGGTGTACGGGCAGACCTCTATCCTCAAGCTGTTCCGCAAGCTGGCCGAGGGCCGCAACCCCGACCTGGAGCTGCATCGCGCGTTGGCCGCCGTGGGCTGCCCGCACATCGCCGCACCCCTGGGCGGCATCGAAGGCGAGCTCCAGGGCGCCGTGGTCACCTACGGGATGCTCACCGAGTACCTGCGCGGCAGCGCGGATGGCTGGGCGATGGCGACGGCGAGCGTGCGGGATCTGCTGGCGGAGAGCCTGCTCACCGATAGCGCGCCCGGCCCGGTGGAGCACATCCATCCCGAGGACGTCGGCGGCGATTTCGCCTCCGAGGCGCACCGGCTCGGCCACGCGGTAGCCACCGTGCACGCCGACTTAGCCACCGCCCTGGGGAGCTCGCCGGCCCCGGCCGGGTACCTCAACGCGGTGGCCGAAGACATGCATCGCAGGCTGGACGGCGTCCTCGCGCACGTGCCTGAGCTCTCGCCGCACGTGGACGCGCTCCGGGCGGCCTTCGAGGCGGTGCGTGGCTTCGAGGGCCCGGTGCCGGTGCAACGGGTGCACGGCGACCTGCACCTCGGTCAGGTGCTACGCAGTGTCACCGGCTGGGTGCTGATCGATTTCGAGGGCGAGCCGATGGCGCCACTGGTCGCCCGCGTCGCCCCCACGTCCGCGCTGCGCGACGTCGCCGGGATGCTGCGCTCCTTCGACTACGCCGCCAACTACCTGCCGCTGGGCGAGGCCGACCCCGAGCAGCACGCCGCGGTGGCACTGGCCTGGGCCACCCGCAACCAGGACGCGTTCTGCGACGGCTACGCCCAGGCCGCACCCGACCCTCGCAAGCAGGCCGCCCTGCTCCGCGCCTTCGAGCTAGACAAGGCCGTCTACGAGGTCAGCTACGAGCACGCCAACCGCCCCCTCTGGCTCCCGATCCCCCTCACCGCCATCACCCGCCTCACCACCCCCCAACCTTGACCGTTCTTCCCCGCCGCGCTTCGACGAACTCAACAAGAGGTGTCGCGGGCGAATCCGGGAGCTCTCTTGTTGAGTTCGGCAATGACACCGCCCAGTCCCGAAAGGCCCCACAGATGTCGGTCACCGCGAGCAACTCCGCAAGAGTCCACACCCGTCCCGCTGGCCTCATCGCGGTCGTTCCGCTCTGGGATCGAGCGCGCGGTGGCCGATCTCCAGGCGCGCGGCGTGATGTTCGCCGACCGTGTAGTCGATCGTAGTCGTCACTGATGTCCCGCCTGACCGGATGCGCGATCTTTGATCTGGATGGAACACTGCACCCCGGCACGCTCGGTTTATCCTTGCTGCGTGCTCTCGTGGAGGACGGCTCCTGTGACCGGCGGCAAGCGGAAATGTTGTTTTTCTTTCTGCGTGGTCTGGGGGCGGATGAGCTGCGGACATCCGCCAGCGCCGAGATCGCATACCGACTCTACGCGCAAGCCACTGCGGGAGTACCTGCTTTCCGGGTGCACCGCATGGCGCAGCGGGTGTGGCGACGGGAGCGAGAGGCGATGTTCGCGTATGCCTTGCCCTTGCTGGCCGCGTTGATGGCGCGTTCCTACCGGACCGTGCTCATCTCGGGGAGTCCTGACGAGATCATCCGGGTGGTCGCTGCCGATCTTGGTATTGACTTCTGCCAGGGGGCGGTGTTCGCGGCACCGGGCGCTACCTACAACGGGGAGGTCGTTGTGGCACCCGGCGTGCTCGGTGGGAAAGTAAAAATTCTGCGGGCCCTGCTTGAAGATCAGCAAGTTGACCTTGCTCACTCGACTGCGGTAGGCAACTCCGCCTTCGATATCGAGCTGCTCACTGTGGTCGGTCATCCTGTCGCGTTCGAACCTAGTACTCCCCTCCGCATGGTGGCGGTCCAGCACGGGTGGCCGATCGTCGATCGCCATTGCGGGTTCTCCGGCCTCCTTGCCGCGATCGTCGGATCAGGAAACACAGAGTAATCATGCCTCAGCCGTCCTGTCCCCACGACCTCCCGATGTTCGCAGCCCAGGTCGCGCAGGCGCGGGACAGGCTGGCGGGCAGGCTCGCAGCGCAGGTCGGCTCCGACGGGGCCGTCCAAGGTTGGTGCGCCAGCCGGGTCCTCGAATCCGTGTTGGTGCTGACGCTGTTGCGTCAGGAGCACCAGTACCCCGATGTCCAGAACGCGCTTATTCGCTATCTACACGCCCAGCGCCCCGCCGCGGGCAGCTTCGACGAACTACTTGTACGCGCCGCTGTGACGGGTGAGCGTCGCCGGTCGCAGGAAACGCTGATCTGGCTCGACGAGTTCGAGCACTTCACAACGAGTCGGAAACGGCTGATGTTCCACGCCATCCTGGCAGTGCTCGGCATCGTCCCGCACGACGAACACCTCGATCCCAGCCGAATCTACTACACCGGATTCACCTCGTGGGTGAACCTCACGTTGTGCGCGCTAAAAATCCTGCACGCATTCGGGCTTGGGCGCGACGAGCTGGTCACCGATACCGATCGTGCTTTCCTGACCGGTCAGCTTGAAACAGGCAGCAGCCACGAAATTCGGGAAGGACACCTGCTGTCGC
This sequence comes from Pseudonocardiaceae bacterium, assembly GCA_050699895.1. Taxonomy (GTDB): domain Bacteria; phylum Actinomycetota; class Actinomycetes; order Mycobacteriales; family Pseudonocardiaceae. The sequence continues at coordinate 13,439 of JBOHFY010000411.1, read as the reverse complement.
ACGTGCTCGGCCTCATGGCAGTTCGCCGATGTGAACCCTGCGGCGCACGGGTGCGTGACGGCATCGACAAGCTTGTGCGCCACCGCAACCCGGATGGCGGGTTCCCCTTCATCGCGGGTTTGGAGATCTTCTGCACCGTGACCGCGGGCCTGGCGCTGGCAGGAACCGAGCACCGGGCCCTGGAACGGATCGCCAACTACCTCGCCGCGATGCAACGCCCCGATGGTGGCTGGGCTTACGCGGAACAGGTTCGGCAGACCGATACCGACGACACCGCGTACTGCACACAGTTCCTCCGAGCGGCCGCGCCGTTGCGCCACGCCAGGACGATCCGCGCGGCGGAGCGATATCTCACCGACATCGCTAACGTCGACGGAGGATTTCCTACCTTTCGTAAGGGACACCGTTCTGAGAGCACCATGACTTCAGGGGCTCTGCGCGCACTCGCACCGGCGTGGCAGGATCACTCTCGGCTCTGCGAAACCGCCACGAAATACCTCCTCGACGCCCAGGAACCCGCCGGCACCTTCGAACGCAGTTGGAGCCTCAGCGAATCCAACGCCATCTTCCGAACCATATCCGCGCTGAGTGCCGTACCACGTGGCCAGGCAGGCCACCTCCGCGACCGCATCGGCTGGGTGATGGCTCGGTCGATGCGCTACCTGCAAGCCACGCAGAACCACGACGGTGGCTGGGGGCAGCGCAGCGGCGATCCCAGCGATGTCATCAGCACGTCATACGCGCTGCTCGTCATGCCGGGAAACGGTGATGGCGCTCGTTACCTGCTGTCCCAGCAGCGCCACGACGCAGGCTTCATCTCCGTCCCAGATCAGGCTGGGCCGCGTCCACTGCCCTACGATGTTCCGGTCCTCGCGGACATCTTCGCGCTGTGGGCCCTTGATCGCGTGACAGCCCACAACAGCGGGCGATCGCGCGGAGGCGGCTGAATGTCGGACACCAGGCGCATGCCGCAACCGAGAGGCGCTCGCCGCCGTCGTCACGAAGGCGGGTGCCAAGTGGAGTGGGTTCGATCGTATGGCGCACCACGAGATGCCGTGGCAGGCCAGTGTCCTGCGCTGTCCGGGATTTCTGCCCGTGGTTTTCACACGACAATGACAACCCACCGAGAGCACGACGACCGCCATCCACCCGGCCCTCCCGATTCCGTGGTGGACCAGTGGCAGGGTGAGAACGGGCGCGTCATTGACCTGTTGCGACTGGCACGCCAGCACGGTGCACTATCGAGCGTCAGACTGCGAGACAGGAGAATTGTCCTCATCACCCACCCTGACCACATCCTCCACGTGCTCGCACGGCGTGAGAGCCACTACCAGAAAACCACGCATCGCGCGAGAGAGCTACTTGGCCAAGGCTTGCTCTCATCCACGGGCACATTGTGGGCGCACCAGCGGAGGCTTCTCCAGTCACGGTTCACCGTGGCCGGGGTGCGCAGGCGCGAAGGGGACATCACGGCTGCGGCACGGCGCATCCATCACAGGTGGGAACGCGCGGCACGCTCTGGCGGGAGCATCAACCTCAGCGAGGACCTGGAATTTTTCACGTTGGACACGGTGTGGCGCAACATCACTAGCGAACCGTTACGGCAAGAGACCTACCGGCTCCTGCGCGGAATGAGATTCATTGTAGACACACTATCGAGCGCCGTGTCGAATAACACCGGACTACCCGCCAAAAGTAAAGAAATACTAGCGGAGATCGACGCGATAATATACGAGTTGATCTCGAGAGAAACTCATTCGATCGCACGGAAGGACGGCCTGGTACACCTCTTGATCAGATCCGCCCGCGACAACCCGGAGATCAACGACCAACTCATCCGCGACGAGATCATCACCTTCATTGTCGCGGGATACGAGACAACCGCGACAACTCTAACGTGGGCGATCCTGATGCTCGCCGAACATCCCAGCGTCGAAGAATGGGTACTGGATACTCTTCACCGAGAAGGGCGTGACGGATTCGACCGAGCGATCACTGCTGTGGTCATGGAGACCTTGCGTCTTTACCCGACAGTTTGGATTATTCCCCGACAGGTCGTCGCCGACGACGTTATCGACGGATGGAAAATCTCCACAGGCGACACTGCCCTCATCTGCCCCTACTTCACACACCGCGAGCCAGACCTCTGGTCCGAACCGGAACGGTTCGACCCTCAGCGCTTCACCGGAACCGAGCGGCACTGGAAGCCTGGCGCCTATCACCCGTTCGGACTCGGCCCTCGCTCCTGCATCGGGCAACACTTCGCTATGCGCGAAAGCGTCACACTGCTGTCTCTCATGGTCCGCGCCTTCCGCATCACAATTCACCACGCGCCTCGCACCGGGGTCTTCGGTGCCGTCCTGAGACCCGAGCACAAACCATTGGCCAACATACACCCGCGAGATTTACCTAGCATCTCGTAATAAATAATTCCTTACCGCGATCCGCCGTCCGGGAGTTCAGGCGTACGGCGTGGCAGGCATCCGCGACGCGCGGTGCTTCGCCGACAGACTCCTCCCCCATCACATGCACCGCTCGCGTTATTCGACGCCGACCATGCGATTGAGCGAACACGTCTCCGAAGAGTCTCTCGACTGGCCAGGCCGTGAACCCGGATGGTGTCGACGCCCAACATTTCCGCAGTCTCAGCCATTCCTCGTCACTCCGCGCGGTCGGCCGGCGGGTCTGCTGAGGGTACGAATTCAGCGTGGGTCTCGTCCAACCGTGACGCTGCGGCGGCGAAGGCGTCGAGCGCGCTGGTGAACGCCGTGACGCAGTGGCGCAGGCCGGCCTCGGTCGTGATCAGCACCAACTCCTCGCTACCACCCAGCGTGAACTCGATGCTGTTGTACACCGGAAAGATCAGATAGCTGATCTTGCAGCAGCCATCCACCGCCACGCAGGTGCTGACCTCTATCGAAGCCATGTCCCTAACATTCCTCCCCGTGCCGTCGCCAAAGTACCATCACGGCACTATAGTCAAGTCGTACAGTGAGACAGTAAACTACGTACGCAACTGATGCAACAGGGGGCATCCGGATGGGTCAGCGCCAGGTGAACACCCAGCGCGTGCAGGTCGCGGCGACGCTGCGCCGGATGCGCGACGAAGCGGGCCTGACCCGGGAGCAGGCCGCCGATGTGCTCGGCTGCACCACCTCGAAGATCGGCGACCTGGAGACCGGCCGGTCCGGGGTGAAGCCCGTCGAGCTGGCGGCGCTGCTGGACCACTACGGCATCACCGGCGAGGAGCGCGACGACCTGGTCGAGTTCGCCCGCACGTCCCAGACCCGCCGGCCCCGGGGCGATGACTGGGCCACGATCCCCGGCGGCCACCGCCGCTTCCTCGACCTGGAGCGCCAGGCCACCTCGGCCATCTTCTACTCCGGCGAGATCATCCACGGCATGCTGCAGACCGAGGGCTACGCCCAGGCACTGCTGCGCTGGAACAACCTGCTGCCGCCGGAGGTGCTGGAGCAGGTCCTGAAACTGCGCATGGCGCGCAGCGCCGCGTTGAGCCGCGCCGACCGGCTACCGCTGCGGTTGTGGTGCATCCTCGGCGAGGCCGCGCTGCGCTACGGCGTCGGCGGCCCGGCAGTGATGCGCGAGCAGCTCGAACACCTGGTCACCATGGCCACGCTGCAGGACAACGTGGTGCTCCAGGTGCTGCCGCTGGGCTCCGGGGCGCACGCCTTCATGGGCCTGACCGTGACGCTCCATGACTTCCCGCCGCCAGCGCCCCGGATGCTGCACTTCGACGGCCCCGGCCACGCCGCCGTGCAAGACCGAGAGGAAGACGTCACCGCCGCCGCGCATACAATGGACCTGCTGCGAGCCAAGGCGCTGGGCCACGAGGAGAGCGGCGACTTCATCCGGTCCATCCTCGCCGAGCAGGAGGAGAGGTAGCGCTATGCCCCGTATCACCGGCGAGTGGTTCCTGCCGAGGCGATCGGCTAACGGCTCTATCTGCGTGGAGACCAAGTTTACCACAGACGCAGTCTACGTGCGCAACAACCTGCGCCCGGACGCGGGAACCGCCGTGTTCGACCACACCGAGTGGGCCGTGTTCGTCGCCGGCGTCAAAGACGGCGACTACGACCTCTAACGCTTCGGTCTTACCGAGGTGCTACCTCCCTGGTAGACTGATTACCCGACCGTGAAGAAGATCAGCATCTCGCTCGACTCCGAGGTCTTCGAGCGCGCGAAGCGCGCCGCTGAGACCGAAGGTATCCCGCTGTCGGCTTGGCTCTCGCGGGCCGCGAGCGAAGCCGCCGATCTCGCGGCGGCCCAGGCTGAGCTCGCGGAGTACATCACGGTGTATGGCGAGCCGGACGAGGAGGCCATGGCCGACGCCAGGGCCGAGCTTGAGGCAATCGGGTTCTGGAAACCGGAGACGGCCGAGGAGAAGGCTGCCCGACTGACGGCTCTCGCCCGGCTGCGCGGAGAAGTCCCTGACCAGACGTATCGCCAGGCCGGATGAACGACCGCGCTGCGCTGCTGCTCGATGCCGGAGCCCTGATCAGCGCCGAGGCACACCCGCACGGCAAAGTCATCGCGCAGTGCCGGTTGGCATTGCTTGCGCGACGTCCAGCCTTGCTGCCGGCAGTCGTCTTCGCGCAGGTCTAGCGGGCGAGCCCCCGGCAGCACGCGCTCTCCAGAATCCGCCAGATGTGTCGTGCGCTCCCCTTCACCGAGCAGACCGCTGACGACGTCGGTCGCCTGCTCGCCCGAAGCCGAACCTCCGATGTGGTCGACGCTGCCGTGATCGTGGCCGCCATCGAGCACAACGCCGCCGTGCTCACCGCTGACCCCAAAGACCTCGCCACGCTCGCCAGCGCCGCCGATTACCCGGTGCGCCTGCTCACCGCCTGACACCACCGGCGCCCTCCGTCCGAGGTTGACGGGTGGCTTCCCGCAGACCGTTTGGCCCGACTGTTGCTGGACAATCCACCGCGTGATCGCCGAATCTGAGGCGTGGACGTGCAACCCTGACCAGCCACGCCTCAGATTCGGCGATCACGCGGTCGGCGAGAAGCTTCGCGGTGAGTTGGAGGGTAGGCATGGCGTGTGGTGGTGCTCCGGGTCGATCATCGGATAGACGTGTACCGCCCGCGTTGACTTCCACTTCGGCATCATCACAGCGATCGTCGCGCGGAGTGCGATACTCGCCGTCGCCGCTCATCGCGGAAGCTGCACCCTAGGCGTCCACGCTACGGGCCGAGGCAGGGGGAGATCGTCGTGCGGGGATGGTTCTTGTGGTGTGAGCTGACGTCACGATGTCAGCTCAGCTGCCAACACTGCTATGCGGAGAGCGGACCGTCGGGCACACACGGCACGATGCGCCCCGCTGACTGGGTGCGGGTGCTGAACCAGGCGACCGACCTGGGTGTTCAGATGGTGCAGTTTATCGGCGGCGAGCCGACCCTTTACCCAGACCTCGCGCACTTGGTTGCCTGCGCTCTCCAGAGGGGCCTTGAGGTGGAGGTGTTCTCCAACCTGGTGCACGTCACTGACGCACTGTGGCAGGTTTTCTGCCGTCCCGGGGTGTCCCTAGCCACCAGCTACTACTCCGATGACCCAGACCAGCACGCGCAGTCACTGGACGGCCCAGCTATGCACGCACCAAAGGGAACATAGCCGAGGCTATCCGCCGGGGGATCCCGTTACGCGCTGGGGTGATCGACCTCGGCGGCGGTCAGCGCACAGACGCGGCAAGGCGGGAATTGGCCGAGCTCGGCGTTGCCTCGGTCGGTTACGACCAGCTGCGGCAGATCGGCCGTGGCGTCCGTGATCAGCAGGCAAGCATCGAGCAATTGTGTGGCAACTGCGGCAACGGAGTTGCGGCGATCTCCCCCAACGGCGTCGTGTGGCCGTGCGTCTTCAGCCGCTGGCTGCCGATCGGCAACGTCTTGGAGCAAGAGCTTGCCGAAATCCTGACCGGACCGGACGCCGAGAGTGTCTGCGACCAGTTCGCGCAGGCATTCGCCAAGCGGGCGGCGCAGGCTTGCAGACCCAGTTGTGGCCCGACCTGCGAACCGAACCGGTGCTCACCAGAGTGCGCACCGGCGTGCAGTCCGGCGCACTGCCATCCAACGTGTGCGCCAAGCTGTGGCCCCTCCTGCAACCCTTGTGCACCCAGCGGACGGTGCTGGCCGTCTTATGGTGGCTGCGCGCCGCACAAGGAGTGTGGCCCGAGCGGGGGAGGCACTAACCTGATGGCGAAGTGACGACATCAGATGCAGCCGGAGTGGTGTCCAGCGCCGAGGACGACGCCCACCGAACCTGGATGCAGGCAGCGCTCGCCCAGGCGGCGGCCGAAGCCAATGCTACCGTGGTGGGCGGGGTGGTATTCGGGTGGCGGGGCCGTTCCCTAGGTGGCCGGGTGCGGGCGGAGTCGACTGAGTTCTGGCTGCGGGTAGTGACCGAGCAGGAGCAATGGGCTGGCGGGGACTTCTGGACTGGTAACACGGATGCCAACACGATCGCTGGTGTTCCCAAACCGAAAGTCCTGCGCACCTGGGAATGGACGGAAGGCACCACCCGGCTGTGCGCGGAGCTGATGACGCTGGCCGACGGGCGGCAATGTTCCCCGACCCCAGAGCTGCGCGGTCCGGTCGAGCTGCCCAGCACCTGGTGGCGGACGTTGCGGGAGTCGCTACAGACTCTGGCGATGGCGCCCACCAGCCGTACCTACCTGACTGAGCACGAGGTCGCGCGACGGCTGCGGGTATTTTTCGGTGACCGCGCAGACCCCACCGTGTCGGAGTGGACCACAGCCCATGCCGACCTGCACTGGGCGAACCTGATTGCACCCAACTTGGTGCTCGTGGACTGGGAAGGCTGGGGAATCGCGCCAGCCGGATTCGACGCCGCGACCCTCTATCTGCATTCCTTAATCCAGCCAGCGACAGCCAAGCAGGTGCGCGCCGAGCTCAACGAATTCCTGGAGAATCCAGACGGGCTCGTCTCCCAGCTTTATGTGACCACTCGGATGTTGCTCCGCATTGAGCAGGGCGACTACCCTGACCTCGCCGTACCATTGCACCGCAACGCCGAACATGTCCTGGAACAGCTCAGGGGCCGTCGATGAACAGGTAGTGCAAGAACCGGGCCGGGTCAGCGAGGAAACCTCGGGTCACCATCACGGGCTCGGCAGCATCGTAGCTGACCTGCTCGATGGTGCCGTCGATCTCGATCTGCAGGATCCGGGCGTTCGGCACGGCGAGCAGGATCGGCGAGTGCGTCGCCACGATGAACTGCGAGCCCTGCTCGACCAGCTCCCCGATCCGCCGGACCAACGCCAGGCAGCCCCGCACCGACAACGCGGCCTCAGGCTCATCCAGCAGGTAGAGCCCGTGCGGGCCGAACCGGTGAATCACCAGATCGAGAAAGGACTCTCCGTGGGAGCGCTCGTGCGGAGAAACCCCGCCGTAGGCGGGCAACAGCGGCGGGGAGTCGGGGTCGGCATCGAGCCGCTCAATCTCGGTGGCCACGTTGTAGAAACTCTCCGCGCGCAGGAAGAACCCGGTGCGCGGCTTGCGCCCCCAGCGCAGCACCAAATAATCACCCAAACTCGACTCGGTGGCTCTGGTGGCGAACCGGAACGACTGTGATCCGCCTTCGGCATTGAACCCCGCCGCCACCGCCAGCGCCTCAAGCAGGGTGGACTTACCGGTGCCGTTGTCCCCCACCAGAAACGTGACCGACCCGTTAAGGTCCAGTCCCCCGACCCGCGCCAGGTGCTGGACCACCGGCAGGGTGAACGGATAACGGCTGGTGCCGGCGGTCGAATCCAGCCGCACCTGCCGCACGAACCCGCCAGTAGCGCGCGTCGCCTGGCTACGGGTCATCTGCCTAGACTCCCTCGGTTGGTCACGGACGGTGACATCATGCGCCCTAGCTGGCGCGGGTGAACGGATTGAGCAGCCGTGCTCCGGTGCCGGCCACGTCGCCGACGTTGCGGGTCACCAGCGTCCAGTCGTGCACCTTCGCCGTCGCGGCCAGTAAACCGTCGACCACGGGCACCGGATCGGGGACGTTGAGCCTGCCCCACTCTTGCGCTACCGCCGCGGTGACCGGCACGACACGGTCGGAGTAGGTGCGCACCACACCCGCGAGCCAACGGTCGAAGACCGCGGCCCGCGCCTGGTCACGCCGGTGCAGCCGGCAGATTCCCTGCCGGATCTCCCCGACGGTGAGCACGCTCAGATACAGCTGCCCGGAGTCGACCGAGTCGAACCAGGCGGCCACTCCCGCGTCGGGTGCACGCTTGCGCAGCTCCGACAGGACACCTGCATCGAGCAGGAAGCTCACGACTGGTCCGCAAAGTCGACCAAGCGGGTAGGCCGGCGCGGCCGGACGATCTCCAGAGCGTCGAGGTCCGGCGCTGACCTGAGGTAGTCCTTGAAGTCGACGTCGGCGCCCGTCATTCTCCGGTACTCGGCGATGTCCACCACCACGGCAACCTCCTCGCCATGCCGGGTAACGAACTGCGCACCTTCGGCGTGAGCCGCCCGCACCACCTCGCTGAAGCGCTGCTTGGCTTCTTGGAGCTGCCACCTCATCGCACCCTCCTATGATATCTAGACAGTCCAGAATACCGTAGGGCAGCTCAACCAGGTCTAGACACGGGTCTGACCATCGGTCAGACTGCATGCATGACCGTGAAGGTGGGCATCTCACTTCCCGACGCGACTCACGCCCGAGCGGTAGAGCATGCCCGCAGCGCCGGAACCACCCTGTCAGGCCTGGTCGATGCCGCGCTGAGGGCGGAGCTGACCCGCCGCGAGCTGGCCGAGCACGTGATGATGCTCACCGAGGCCGACGATGTGGACCGGCTACATGCGCGTGCACGTGCACGCAGCCGCGCGCTGGCCGCGTGGAAGACCGGGCGGTGACGGACCCAGGCCACGCCACGCCGAGCCAGGGCGACGTCCTCATCTCCACCCCATCCCCGCTCACGGGAGAACGAGAGCTGTCCACAGTGGTGTCGGCGGACATCTACAACGCCGCGGGCGGGCCCACCGTGCTGGTCGCCGAGATCGAGACCGGAACCCGCTACCGAGCCACCGCCTACGCCACCGAGACCGACTACGGCGTCGTGCTCGCCGACCGCGTGGTGTGGCTGCCCGTCGACATGCTCGGCGAGCACTTCGGCCGCCTCACCGACGCGCAGCGCGATCGGGTCGTCGACCAGATCGTGGCCGTCCTACGAGGTCACTAAAGCGATTGGCGCGGGACAGCTGCTCCTTCGGGGCGATTCAGCTGGCTCCGTCCAGCGGATCCGGCGGCGAGCCGGGACACTGGAGTGAGACGAATCCGGGAGGACGTGAGGCGTGCACGCGGCAGACCGGGCTACTTCAGCACCACCGGCCGACGAGCTGCGCCGGCTGCTGGACGGTGAGCACCACGATCCGCATTCGGTGCTCGGGGCGCACCCGCACCCCGAGGGCACCGTGGTCCGGGCGCTGCGCCCGCATGCCGACGAGGTGACGGTGCTCGCCGAGGGTGCGGAGTACCCGCTGGAGCACCACGCCGGGGGGCTTTTTCACGGCGTGACACCCGGTCCTGGCGACTACCGGCTGCGGGTGCGCTACGGCGAGCACACTGAGATCACCGATGACCCGTACCGCTGGCTGCCCACGCTCAGTGAAGTCGACCTGCACCTGATCAGGGAGGGTCGCCACGAGCGGCTGTGGGAGGTGCTCGGCGCGCACCCGAGGGCTTATCCCACACCGGGTGGGGTGGTCACGGGAACCTCGTTCGCGGTGTGGGCACCGCACGCTCGGGGAGTGCGGGTGTGCGGCGACTTCGACGGCTGGTCCGGGGTGGCCACCCCGCTGCGCTCGCTGGGTGCGGCCGGGGTGTGGGAGGTCTTCCTGCCCGGCGTCGGCGCCGGCACCCGCTACAAGTTCCGCCTGCTGGGCCCCGACGGGCACTGGCATGAGCGGGCCGACCCGATGGCGCGGGCCACCGAGGTCCCGCCGGCCACGGCCTCGGTGGTCGCCGGCCCGTCGGCTCACGAGTGGAGCGACACCCAGTGGCTCGAAGACCGAGCGCACCGGGAGCCGTGGGCCGAGCCGATGAGCGTCTACGAGGTACACCTGGGCTCCTGGAAACAGGGTCTGAGCTATCGCGAGCTGGCCCACCAGCTGGTCGAGCACGTGGGCGCGACCGGGTTCACCCACGTCGAGCTGATGCCGGTGGCCGAGCATCCCTTCGGCGGTTCCTGGGGTTACCAGGTCACCTCCTACTACGCGCCGACGTCACGGTACGGCGCTCCTGATGACTTCCGCTACTTCGTCGACACGTTGCACGCGGCCGGGATCGGGGTGCTCATGGACTGGGTACCCGCGCATTTCCCGCGCGACGAGTGGGCGCTGGCTCGCTTCGACGGCGCGCCCTGCTATGAGCACCCCGACCCCCGCCGCGCCGCACACCCCGAGTGGGGCACCCTGATCTTCGACTACGGGCGTAACGAGGTCCGCAACTTCCTGGTAGCCAACGCGCTGTACTGGCTGGAGGAATTCCACCTCGACGGCCTGCGGGTGGACGCCGTGGCCTCGATGCTCTACCTCGACTATTCCCGCCAGCCGGGCGAGTGGTCACCCAATGAGCACGGCGGGCGGGAGAACCTGGACGCGGTAGCCTTCCTGCAGGAAATGAACGCCACCGTCTACAAGCGACACCCCGGCGCGGTGACAATCGCCGAGGAGTCCACCGCCTGGCCCGGCGTCACCCAGCCGACGCATGTGGGCGGTCTGGGCTTCGGCTTCAAATGGAATATGGGCTGGATGCACGACACGCTGGACTACGCCAGCCACGATCCGGTGCACCGCGGCTACCACCACAACGAGATGACCTTCTCGCTGATGTACGCCTGGAGCGAGAACTTCGTGCTGCCGCTGTCGCATGACGAGGTGGTGCACGGCAAGGGCTCGCTGTGGGCCCGGATGCCGGGTGACAACTGGAACAAAGCCACCAACCTGCGGGCTCTGCTGGCCTACATGTGGGCCCACCCCGGCAAGCAGCTGATATTTATGGGCGGCGAGCTCGGGCAGCCCACCGAGTGGGCACCCAACCAGTCACTGGACTGGAACCTGCGCCACCACCCGCTGCACGGCGGGCTGCTGCGGTTGGTCGGCGACCTCAACACCGCCTACCGCGCACACCGCGCGCTGTACAGCCAGGACACCAACCCGGCCGGCTTCGAGTGGATCGACGCCAACGATGCCTGGGGCAACGCGCTGAGCTTCCTCCGCTGGGGCGATGACGGATCGGTGCTGGCCTGCCTGGCGAGCTTCGCCGGAAACCCACACGAGGGCTACCGGGTGGGGCTGCCCAGCCCGGGCCGCTGGCGCGAGGTGCTCAACACTGACGCCGAGAGCTACGGTGGCTCCGGCGTCGGAAACCTCGGCGAGGTGGTCGCCAGCGAGACGCCGTGGCACGGGCGGCCCTACTCCGCCGTGCTCCGGCTGCCGCCAGCCGGAGCGCTCTGGCTCACGCCCACTGTAAGGTGAGATTCGATTCGGGGTTGTTGATCGGTAGGGTCAGCCACGGTGGGACAAGACCACACAGAAATACCCGGTGACCAGGGCCGTTACTCCCCGGCATCGGCTGCGCTCGCCCGGGAGTGGGCTCGGGCTCTGGCCGCCAGCTCCTACGTGCCGATGTCGCTTGCCGAGACCCGGGACTACCTAGGTGATCTCGCCGAGCGGCTGGTGGCCGCGCTGTCTGGCCCTTCGGTCGACACCCAGGCCGCGTCCACCGTGGGCGCCCGACTCGTCGCCGGGGGGTTCACCGGCGCGCAGACCCTTTCTCGGACATTCGAGGTGCTCGGCGCGGGCTTGCCCGCCGTCGCGGGCCCTACGGCGGCGGGCCCGCCCTGTGGCCGGATCATCGAGTTGCTCGGGGCGCTGGCCGCCAGCTACACCTGGGCGCTGCGCAATCGCGTCTTCGACCAGCAAGAAGAGATCAAACGGGCGCTGTCACAGGCATGGCAAGACGTCGAGCGGGAGCTGCGGGCCAGCCAGGCCCGGTACCGGGAGGTGCTGCTCGACGCCGAGCAGGCGCCCCGGCCCGTCGTCACGGCTGCCGAGGACAGCACCGACCTGCGCTTGCTCGCGCAGCGGCTGCATCACCAGACGCTGCATGACCTGCGGACCGGCCTGCCCAACCGGCAGTATCTCCGCACCCATCTGGAGCGGGTACTCGCGGGAAGTGAGCCCTCGGCCGTGGTCACGCTGATGCACCTCGATCTGGACGGCTTCTCAGCGATCAATAACGGGCTGGGTCACGACGCCGGTGACCAGCTGCTGGATGTGGTCGCCAGGCGGCTGGAAAGAGTAGTCGTGGACCAGCGGGCGATGGTTGCCCGGCTCGGGGCCGACGACTACGCGATCCTCATCGAACCCGGAGCGTCGGTACTGGACGTCGGCGTCTTCGCCGAGATCATCAACACGAAGCTCGCCGAGCCATGCTTCATCGACGGGGTCGGGGTGGCGGTCACCGCGAGCATCGGCGCCGTGCGGCGCCGGGTCGCCGAGACGAAGGCCGAGGAGCTGATGCGCGCCGCCAGCGCCACGCTGCACCGGATACGTGGCCGGGGCACGCGGCAGTGGGACCTGTTCGATCCCGACATCGACGCCGTCCACGCCGGGCAGCTCCGGCTGGCCGCGACGATGCCCGGCGCCCTGGCGGCCGGTGAGCTGGCGGTGACATACCAACCGGTGGTCACGCTGGATGGTGATCAGTTGGTGGGCATCGAGACGGCACTGAGCTGGCGGCACCCGCGACTGGGTCTGCTGTCCGACGACCAGTGCGTGCGAGCCGCGGAGCGGACCGGGGCCATGCACGAGGCCGGTCAGTGGTTGCTGCGCACCGCCGCTGAACAGGCCGTCTCCTGGCGCCGACGGATCGGTGGCGACGTGCCGCCGGTCGTGGTCAACCTCAGCCCGTCCCAGGCGCGGGACCGCGACCTGGTGGCGAGGGTCAGCGCGGTTCTGGACGAGACCGGCCTGTGGCCAGCCGGGTTGGAGCTGCGCGCGCCGGTGTCGGCGATCCGCACGGTCACCGGTGAGCTCGCGGGCGCTGGTGGCGGGCAAACCGAGGACAACCTGCGGGGGCTGGCCGCGCTGGGCGTGCGCGCCGGGCTCTACGACTTCGGTGGTGGCATCGGCGGGCTGCGCTGCGTGGCGGATCTCTCGGTGCGCACGGTGCGCATTGCCCAGCCGGTGTCCGAACAGGTGGCCGCCGATCCGTCCCGGATCCTGTCCCAGGCGGCGCAGGCCTTGGTACACATTGTCCGCGGCGCGGGGGTCGACGTGGTCGCCTTCCCCGTGGACAGCGCCGAGCAGGCCGCGTGCTGGCCATGGATCGGCGCCAACTGGGCCCTCGGCGCGACGCCGCCCCTCTGCCGGCATGGCGACCTCGACGGCTTCGGC
>JBOHFY010000410.1:0-15214 GCA_050699895.1 Pseudonocardiaceae bacterium | reverse complement strand
GCCCTGATCTCATCCGGCGTCGGCGGCACGCCCTGGCGGCTGGCCAGCACGCCTTCGAGCCAGAACAGCAGCGCGGTGCCGTCGGGTTTCGTGGGGTTGAGCACGTGCTGGGTGACGTCGACCAGCGCGGCGTCCCGTTCGTGATACGCGTGCCACTCCCGCCCGTCGGTCAGCACGCCGACGTACCGCTGACCGGTCTGCGCCGCGCGCGCCGCCACGTAACCCGCGAGCTGCACCTGCGCCGCCTGGACAATGCGGTGATTGCTGAGGTCCTTCTTCACCTCTATGACCGTGCAGCCGACCTCGATATCGATGCGCCGACGATCTCCTACCTGGGTCTCGAGCTGAACGTCCAGGTCGTGGTCCGCCAGACCGAGACCGCCGGTGAGCAACAACTGCCGGACGTCGGCCTGCACAGTCGCCTCGCTGCGCACTCGCTCGCGAGCGGCAAGACGACGAAGCAGCTTGCTGAGCCCATCTGCCGAGGCGATCAGATCGGTGGTCACGCGGATGGTCTACCACGGCCGTCTGACAGTTGGCTTGCGCCCTGTGCTCAGCCCTCGGGGCGAGCCGCGGCGGGGTCCCAGGTCAGGCCGGGTACGCCCCAGCCCTGGGCTTTGAGCATCTTCTTGGCTTCGCGGGCGTAGCGGCCGACTAAGCGGTTGAGGTAGAGGGTCCCGTCGAGGTGGTCGGTCTCGTGCTGCAGGCACCGGGCCAGCAAATTGGTGCCCTCGACGGTGACCGGTGCGCCGTCGGCGTCGACGCCGGTGACCTGAGCCCAGCTGGCTCGCCCGGTGGGAAAGGACTCACCGGGTACGGACAGGCAGCCCTCCCAGTCATCGTCGGGGTCGGGCATGGTCTCGGGCCGTTCAGTGGTCTCCAGCACCGGGTTGACCACCACTCCCCGGTGCCGCACGCCTTGCTCGTCCGGGCAGTCGTAGACGAACAGCCGCAGGTCCACGCCGATCTGGTTGGCGGCGAGCCCTACGCCCTGGGCCGCCACCATCGTGTCGAACATGTCCGCGACCAGCGCGTGCAGCGCCCCGCCGAACTCCGTGACGTGCCTGGTCGGGGTGTGCAGCACCGGATCTCCGACGATCCGGATCGGACATTCAGCCCTGATGAAGAACAGTAATGGTGGCCTGCTCGCACCGCGCCCCTGGGGACGCGTGAGGGGCGCCGCCGGCCCGCTGCGGCCCACCGCATGGTTCAATTCCGGGAGAATCACATGACTGTGATTCTCCACGCGCGGGATCGTGAACCGAGGAGCGCAATGGACGCCGCACACGCGCTGGACCCGATCGACCACCAGTCCGAGGGTCTGAGCTGTCAAGAGCACGAGATGTTGGCCTTCGAGCGGCAGTGGTGGAAGTACGCCGGTGCCAAGGAGCAGGCCATCCGGGAGCTGTTCGACATGTCCGCCACCAGCTACTACCAGGCCCTGAACAGCGTGATCGACCGGCCAGAGGCGCTCGCCGCTGACCCGATGCTGGTCAAGCGACTGCGCCGGCTGCGGTCTGGCCGCCAGCGAGCACGGGCCGCTCGCCGGCTCAGCGTCGACTCGCGATAGCGCGGTGGGCACCCCGAACGGGACCGGAGCCAGGAGGCGCTTGCGAACCGCCGGGTTGACGCTGTTGGTGTTTGCGCTGCTCGCCCTCCTGATCGGGGTGGTGGCGCTGACCCGTGGCGAGTTGGGCACGGCCACCGGGAAACCTCCGGCCGCCTCGACCCCCGCTCCCGCCAGCGCATCGGCGCGCCCGTCCGTCATTCCCTATCCGCCGCCGGTGCCCTCGCCCCCCGCGCAAGCGCCCGTCGTACCCCCACCCGGGCCGCCGGATGCCGCTGAGGGTGCGCCAGTTGGTGACACCGGTGCCGGTGAGAAAGGCCCCACTCATGGCCAGGTGCGGGTCTACAACAACAGCACCATCCGCGGCTTGGCCGCGCGGGCCGCGCGTGATCTCACCGCCACCGGGTGGACGGTGGTCGAGGTCGGCAACTACGCGGGCGGGACGATCCCGACGACCACCGCGTACTACCAGGAGGGCACCGACCAGCGCGCTGACGCCACGGCCCTCGGCGCCCAGTTCAGGATGCGTGTCGAGCCTCGGTTCCCGGGCATCGTCGCCGCTGGTCCGGGCCTGATCGTGATCGTCACGAACGACTACACGTCCCCGTGAGCATTAGTTGATCGTCACACGCTCGCAGCGCCGTCGGCGATCTCGCTTTTCTGGACGAACGCGTCAGCTTGGAAGAGCATCCTGAAGGCACAATTGTGTACGTCGGCCGGGTCTGAGACCGCGAGCGACTTGGCTTGGCGTCAGCCCTGATCCTGGCAAGTGCGGCTTGTGCGGTGTCCAGCTCCTTTCGGCAGGCACCGGCCTGCCCGTCGGTCGCGAACGCTCGCGCCGCCACATCAGCGGCGTATGCACTAGCTCCCGGATTGCTGGTCCGCACGGCCCACGATTGAGCGCGGGCTCGTTGAAGACCGAGAAATCGATCTCTTCCAGTCGATGCGCCAATACTGCGGCACCTCGTGACAGAACTGACGGGGACAGTGTACCGCCACCGCTATTTTCTTGACCGAAAAGATTGACGAATAGTGATTCCGCCTGCTGGGTGACCATGATCTCATTTGTCGCTGCCAGCATATGGTGTGCGCTGTCGTGGTGCCGGAAATCGGGCAGATCCACCACGAGGTCACTCACGCTGCACTCGTACAGTCGCGCCAGCTTGGCCAGAACGTTCAGGATGCCACTCTCGGGTTCAGGTGATACGTTGTCCGGAAGACCGTGGCGACCTCAACCCAGGTCTTGCCCGCACTCCGAAGGTCAGCCGTGAGCCAGACCTGCTCCTGTCTGAGGCTGCGAGCCTTGTCCTGCACGTGCTCTTCCCACCCTGCCACACCTGTTGCTTCCCGCTGATGGCGGGCTAGATGGTACTCCGATCACGGCATCACGAGTCAGCGCAACGTTCCCCTGCGCACCGGGAAGAGCTGCACCCACAGCGTACGTCGGCAGGGGATGGGCCGGGATCGATAAGCTGGCCAGGTCACTGCCTCGACAACGCGACGAACGCCCGTGCCCAGACACCCGAACGCCACCGTTCCTGATATCGATAGGCGCCTCATGACCGCACGCGTTATCCGCCCCACTGGACGCGGTTTTCTCCTGCTTGACGCCCATCCCACCGGATGTGCCCAGATTGTTGCGGACATGTGGTCCCAGGTCCGCGCTGTCGACACACATCACCGTCCGGTCGCTCTGATCATCGGCTCCAGCGCCGGGTACGGACTGGCCGCGACGATCGCCGGGCTCGCCCGGTACGGCATCTGCGGCGTGGGCGTGTCCTACGAGAAACCGTGGTCCGCTCGACGGACGGCCACTGCCGGCTGGTACCGAACTATCGCAACCTCCCAGATGGCGGTTAAAGCCGGTACGCGGATGGAGTTCGTCAATGCCGACTGTTTCGCCGACGCCACCAAGACCGAGGTGTTGAATCTCATCGCCCAGCGGTTCGGGCCAGTCGACTACCTGATTTACAGTGTCGCGGCCCCCCGTCGCACCGATCCGGTCAGTGGGCATACTTACCGATCGGTCATCAAGCCGATCGGCCAGGCATATCGCACCAAGACCCTCGTGTTTGATGACGACGGTACCCCGTTCCTGCGGGAGATCGAGGTCCCGGCTGCCGCCACTGGCGACGTCGAGGCGATGGTGAAGGTCATGGGCGGGGAAGACTGGGCTCGCTGGATTGACGCCATGGAGGGACGCGGACTGATCCGCCCCGGTTTCCAGACGGTCGCCCTGTCTTATATCGGCTCCGAGCTGACGTCAGCGATTTACCGTCGTGGCACGATCGGTGCCGCGAAAACACATCTGGAAGGGACAGCGACAACTCTGAACGCAAAGCTCGCCAATGGGTACGGCGGGCGGGCGCTGATTTCGGTCAACGGTGCCGCCGTCACTCAGTCCTCCGCCGCGATCCCCGGTATAGCCCTGTACATCGGGCTGTTGCGCGGCGTCATGGGAGAGGCCATGTATTCGCCCATCGACCAATTCACGGACCTGTGGGATCGGCTCGTTGGTACCACGCGGATGGAACTCGACGATCACGACCAAATCCGCCTCGACCGGCGGGAACTTGCCAGTGACATCCAAGCGGACGTGACTGTCCGATGGCGGGCGGCCACACCGGAAAACATCACCGACATCGCCGACACCGACTGGTTCCGCGACGAGGTGCGCCGCCTGTACGGCTTCGCCATACCCGGCGTTGGCTATGACCAGGAAGTCGATCCCCATCTTCCCTGGCCGAGCGCGCCGACGGAGACCTGATGGTGTTACGCGTCACGAAGCGCCGTGACGTGGCGGAGGACACGCAGCCAGTCCTGTATCAGCGCATCGCTGCCGGAACTCTTCATACCCGCACGCGGTCAGGACAGCCCCGCCCGTCAGGTGTCTCAGCGGCAGCCGGTGGCGCCTGACAATCTGATGAAAGGACCATCACATGACTACCTCTCAGGGAACGGCGGAGAGTGCTGTGTTTCCCGTCAAGACTCCGGACCTTTTCCAGCTGCAGGGGGGCCAACTCCACGTCACGTACTCGACGACGAGCTTCGGCGGAAAGCCGCAGTTCTTCTACCAGGACGCTTTGCGGACCCTGACCTTCCAAGGTGATCAGATCCGCACCGTCAACACCGAGATTGGCACCCTTGTGACCGTCACCATCCTCACGACCGTCGACACCGGAAGCACGACCTTCACGCTGCTCGTGCCGACGGTGAACCTGGGTTTGGCGACTAGCATCGCCATCTCCACGGAGGGGATCACCACGATTCACCGCTCCTCGCCCATTCCGGTGTTCAACCTGGGTCAGACTGAGCTGTACACGGTCACGCCGCTCATCGGCACCGCCAGCTTCGTCGCTTTCTGACCTTCTGCCCCGATAATCTCGCGACGACCTCGGCGCCTCGCGCGTCGAGGTCGTCGCGAGAGCTCGTTACGACCCCCCAATATGAGGTTGTACGGCTACCGGGAGGTTCTGCGGAGCGAAGAAGCCTTGGGGGAAGTACTCCAACGGCATTCCGGTGCGCACGCGGATCTGCGCGTATCGCTCCAGCAGTACGCCCACCGCGATCCTGGCCTCCACCCGGGCCAGCAGCTGGCCGATGCAGAAGTGAATGCCGTGGCCGAAGGCCGCGTGGTGGCGGGAACAGCGATGGATGTCGAACCGGTCCGGGTCAGGGAACTCGCGTTCGTCCCGGTTGGCGGACAACAGCCACGGGGAGACGATCGCATCCGCCGGGATGGTCTGCCCGCCCAGCTCAGTCTCGGCCATGGTCACCCGGGCGACCTGGGTGGCCGGTGAGCGGTAGCGCAGCACCTCCTCGATGGTGGCCTCCACCAGCGAGCGGTCGGCATGCAGCTCGCCCCACACCTGGGGGTGTTCATCGACGCACAGCATGATGTTGACGAGCAGCGCGGTGGTGGTGACGTGCCCGGCCAGCAGGAGCAGGACGGAGAAGTTCACGACTTCCTCGTCGGTCAGCCGCTGGCCGTCGACCTCCGCGGTGACCAGCTTGCTGATCAAGTCTCCTCGTGGGTGGGCGCGCCGGTCAGCGCAGTGCTCACGCAGGTAGGTGAGTAGCTCCTCGGAGGCCTCATCGACCGTCCGCTCGAGCTCCGGGTCGTGGGGGTCGATCGCGTCGAGGTTGAGCAGTTTGTCCGCCCAGGTTCGGAACAGCTCGCGGTCGGCGGCGGGCAGGCCGAGCAGTTCGGCGATCACCGTCACCGGCAGCGGGTAGGCCAGGGTGGCGACGAGGTCGAACTCGGCGGTGTCGCCGGTGGCGTCGAGTAGCTCACGGGTGAGCTCAGCGATGCGGCCGGCGAGCCCGGTGATGACCTTCGGGCTGAAGGCCGCACTGATCAGCTGGCGTAACTGCTGGTGGCGTGGCGGGTCGGTCGTCAGCATGTTGCCCACGCTGAGTTTCCGCACCGCCGGGACCACCCGGCCCGTGTCGGAGGAGAACACCTGCGGATCGGAGGTCACCCGTGCCACGTCGGCATAGCGGAACACGTGCCAGACGCCGTAGGCGTCGCGCCACACCGGGTTTTCCTCGCGCATCTCGCGCAGCCAGGACAGCAGGGTGGCTCCGCCGTTCTCGGCGATGAGAGGGGCGGTGTGCAGGTCTGCGGTCATAGTTCCTCCAGGATTCACCCAGAGGGGTGCTAACCGTCCCCCCATAATACGGTCGTTCAGCGAGGTGCTGGTAGAGCGTGAGGTGGCGAGAGGGAAAGGCGAACACCCCGGCAGCGGCCACCAGCGCGGGCAGCGTGTCGTGGTCCACCGGCCCGAGCACCACCGCCTCGACTTCGAGCTCCGCGTGCACCAGCGCGTAGGCCTCGAGCAGCTCCAGTGACCTTACTGTCACCCGCTGGCCCGCCCGCGCCAGGGCCTCGGCCAGCGCGAGCGTGTGCACCACGCTGCCCCGGGGTCTGGTCGAGTAGGTGAGGAGCGCTTCGGCCGTCGCGATACCGGCCTTGGACCAGGTGCGGGCCAGGATCTCCCACCGGGGCCGACTACTTTCGCCTGCCCGAGGAAGCGCAGTTCGCCCAGCGCACCGGTCTGGTTGGCCGAGACCAGCACGACCTGGTTCTCCGCCGCTCTGGCCTGGTCGTAGGGGTCGAACAGCCGGGCTTGGCGGTCTTGGGCCAGCCGCGGCGCGCGGTTGGTGAGGCTGGTCGGCCACGCCGACAGACACAGCGCGATGTCGGCCCCGTCCAGCGCCAGCGCCCGGGTCGACTCGGGGAACGCCTTGCCGCAGCAGATCATCATGCCCAGCCGGCCCACCGGGGTGTCGAAGGCGGCGAAGCCGCCGCCCGCGGCGTAGCTGGCGTCCTCGCGAAGCGGCTGGTGCACCTTGCGATGGCGGCCCAGCAGCCCATCCCCGGTTCGGCTATCTGGCAGCCGGACTGACCGGTACCGACCACCAGCACCTCGCCAGGCGGAAGCTGGTCGGGGCCGCACGTTCTGGCGGCGCCTTCCGGGCGCGGGACCGGACCGCCGTCATCTCGGCGACAGCCTTGGTCGGCAGGAAGGTGACCCACGGCAGGATCAGCGCTCCGGCCGCGTCGGGCATGAACCCGGCGAGCAGCCTCGCGGATACTGTCGACGACCTCGTCTTTTCGTGCCGCGTGGCCCGGGTCCTGCGCTCGCGGTTACCGGATCTGGCCCACTACGCTCGCCGCGCTAGCCTAGCCAACACTGATGTCACCGCGCTTACCTTGGTGCAGCGCTGTGACGGCCTATGACGGCATTGCCCGCTTGCAGGAGGACCCGCTGGAGAAGAAGGTGTTGTTTACCGGCCGCCGCGCGATCGTGGCGCGGATCCTGGCCTGGATCGACGCGGAGACACCCGGTGCATGTGTGGTGACGGGATCGGCGGGCAGCGGGAAGTCCGCCGTGGTGGGGCGTGTCGTTGCGCTATCCGGGTCCGCGCGGCGGCCAGTGGTGGGTGATGCGGTAGTGCACCTGCGGGGCATGGGAGCCCAGGAGCTCGCGGCCGTCCTGGCGGATCGTCTCCAGCTTCCCCCGCCGCGGAGCTGCTGGCAGCTGATCGAGGCGGTGGCGGCGATGCCCGCTCCGCCAGTGCTGGTGTTCGATGGGTTGGACGAGGCGATCCCCGAACAGGCCACCGAGATCGTGACAGACCTGCTGGTCCCGCTCAGCGTGCTGGCGAGCGTGCTGGTCGCGACCCGGCACCAGGAGTTCGGGTGGCGCCAACCACCGCCTGGCCAGGAGGCCGCCCAGCTGAGTGAACTGTTCGGAGGCAACGCGTCGGTCGTCGATCTGGACGCCGAGCGGGGCACCAGAAAAGACATCGAGCGGTATCTGACCCGCCGGCTGCGCTCCGCTGGCTTGGCCGATCTCGTGCCCCAGGTGGCGCCGGTGCTCGCTGGGAAGGCGGCCGACCAGCCGGGCGGGTTCCTCTACGCCTGCACCGTGGTCTCCCAGATCGTGCGCGGGGTCGTCGACGCCCATGCGCCGGGTTGGGAAGAACGGCTTGCCGCGACGACCGTCGCGGCGCTGGAGCACGACCTGTCGAGCGGGACCCGGGTGCGTGACGGGGTGGAGTTACCGCAGGCCGCGAGGGACCTGCTGCGTGCGCTCGCCTGGGGGATGGGACGGGGGCTGCCCGGAGGCGGATTGTGGGAGGCTGCGGCCACCGCACTGAGCCCGAACGGGGTGGAGTATCGCGTCGTTGATCTCGACTGGGTGCTCGACCAGTACGGCTGCTACGTCGTCGCCGACGAGCAGGACGGCGAGACGGTCTACCGGCTCTCGCACCGCGTGTTCGTCGAGCACCTGGTCGCCTGCTCCCCGGATGTGGCTGGTGAGGCGGCGGGCAGGGCACTGGCGCAAGCCTTGGTCGCGTTCGCCCGGAAAGAAACCATGCAGACGCCGACCCGCCACGGCGGTGCGACGGAGCTGTGCAGCCCCTACCTGCGACGTCACCTGCCTCGGCACGCCGCGCACGCGGGCCCCGCCGGGGTCGCCGCGCTGCGCGGGCTAGCCGAGGCCGACCCCGAGTTCTACCTGCCTGGTCTCACGGTGGCGCTGAGTGATTTTGCCGCGTATCTGCTCACGATGGGTAGCCGCGAGGCCGCGCTGGTCGCCACCCAGCAGACGATCGAGACCTACCGGGCTCTGCTGGACGCGAACTGTCATTCCTATCTGCCTGGTCTCGCGGCCACGCTGGGCAGCCTCGCGGCTCAACACGCCGAGCTGGGACAGCACGAGACTGCCCTGATCCCCGCCGACGAGGCAGCCGAGATCTTCCTGCGGTTGACCGAGGCGTCCCCCGAGGTCTACTTCACCCACCTCGTCGTGACGCTGAAGAACCTCACCCGCTACCTCGCGGCACTCGACCGGATCTCCGTTGCGGTCGATGTCTACACCAGCTGCATCGAGAACTTTGCCGCGTCGCCGGCCCCCCGAGATGCGTTGATCATCGAGCGGGCCCAGTTCCACATCCACCACGGTGATGCGTTCACTGGGCTAGGCCAGCTTGCCATCCTGCTGACGTTGGACGACGGCCAGACGCCGGACCCCGTCATGTTGGCTGCGCGCAATGTCCTGCGCGCGTACCACTTCCGTGACCCAGCCGCCGTGAGCCGCGTCTGGGAAGAGGTCACCGGGACCGAACAACCGGACTGGTTTTCCGTCACCCTGGACCAGATCGGCCTCGTCACCGAGTGGATCACGGCGCCGAGCTGGGCAGCGTCGAGAGACTTCTTCGCGACGCATGCCGGGGAACTGCTGGAGCGCCCAGCCACCATCGTGCTCGACGAACTGGCGCTGGTCGCGCAAGCGCGGGTCGAGCTGCACCGGCATCTTCTTGACGGGGTGCGCGACCTCGGTGTTGACGCGGCCTACCGGCCCCTGTTGCTCAGAGATCTGCTGATGGATTGGATCAAGCTGCAGGACTGGCAGGACTCGCGATCCTTCGCCGAGAAGCACGCAACGGATCTGCTCACTGTCGAGGCCGAGGTCGCGCTGATCCACCTCGGGAATCCCCTCGGCACCCTGGTGCACGCCGCACTGCTGCGCCTCGCCCGGCGGGACGGCTTCCCGGCCGCGTACGCGTGCGCGACCGACCGCCAGACGGCGGCCGACCGGATGCGGCGGGCGCTCACCGAGGTGGAGCCGGATCCCATCGCCGAGCTCGCCGCGCTGGAGGGGCAGGTTTTCGGTGAGCGGTTCACCGCCGCCGCTCATCTGGCCGTCGCCGCATCGCTCATGGGTGAGGTGGTGATTGACCGCACCAAGCTGGAAGAGCTCGCCGAGCAGGCCGCCTTGGCCGATCGGCAGCGGGTGGCAACCGAGATCACTGATCTCATCCGTCGGGTCCCGGATGGGGCGGAGCTGTTTGGCGCCCTGCCCGAGATCTTGCTCAGCCCGGACGTCCTCAGTGACGGTCAGGGTGAGACGGCGCCGGAGACATGCGCCGAGGGTGGGGGCCGCACCACGCTGGGTGACCCAGAAGTGGGGACGTAACAGGGACTGGGGGTACAGGAATGAAAGCAACCACGGCTGTCGAGGACTACCACGTGTGCTTGGAGGGGGTTGCGCTGCTCGGCGAGCGCGACCTTGATGGGGCTGCCGCTGTCCTGGAACCGCTGCTGGACGCCGAGGACAGCCCGTGCCGGGTCGAGGCCGCGTTCTTGCTTGGTGTGGTACGCCTGGCCCAGTCCCTGGCCATCGGCATGCGCCGCCGCGCCGCGGCGGAGGCCTTCGCCATCGCCGCCGCTGGCGGGAACCCAGTGTACAGCCCCGCCGCGGCCTACCGGTGCGCGACCCTGCTCGACACAGGTGATCAGGAACAGCTCCGAGCGTGCTGGCAGCGTGTGGTGGACACCGGAAGCCGGACCTACAGCCCGGTCGCGCACTATGTGCTTGCCCAGAGCTGGCGTCGAGAGGGCCGCGACGACGAAGCCGAGAACTCCATGACCCAGGCATGGCTCAGTGCGGACCCCGAATACAGGCCCAAGGCCGCAGTCTGGCTGATTGAACACGCTGCCCGTGCCGGCAAGTGGAGCCGGGTCGCCCACATTGGCGTCATGGCTAATGTTGACTACGGCCCGTTCTTCATGCACAACGAATTCGAGCAGAGTCAACAATTGGCGTCGCTGTGGCGCCACCAGCTACTGGACAACCTGAATCCAGTGACCGTGCTGCGGGCTACCCACGCCATCGCGCAGTTCGACGGTGTCACGGACACGCCCAGCCTGCAGACCCTGCTGCGGGACTATCTGGAGACACAGGCGGAATCCGCGAAGACCCCGGAATCCGCAGAGACCCCGGAATCCTCGGAGGACGTGGAGACCCCGGTGATCCTGAAGGTCCCCGGGGTCCCAGAGGGATCTGAGGCACCGGAAACCCTGGAGATCCCGGCTTCCGAGGCGCACCTGTGGCGGCGGCCATGGTGGCTGAGAACCGTGGCTACCCATCAGGAGCACGGCACGCTGCCTGAGCTGACCCATGACCTGTTCTGGCTCATTGACCGGTTTTACACCCGCGTCGCCTGGCCCTACGCGGAGAATGACGTTGAGGATCCGCTTAACCTGGTTCACAATCTCGTGCACTCAGTGGATGACTTCCGGTGGGGCTGGCTGCTCCAGGACAGCGTCCGGCAGCGGATGAACGCCATTCTGGGGTTCGAGGTGCTACCACCTGACTGGCCCAACCACAGCCAGCGTGACAAGAAGGAAGCGGAATCCTGAACCCTCCGCTGCCGGGTGTCGCCTCGCGAGACGGTGGGGGTCATTCCTGCCACCAACCCCACGACGCGTCACCCACTCCAAGGGGGACCGCACCGCCGGGCGGGCGAGGCTCACAGCCGTGAACTCGACGAAACCGACCTTGACCATGCCCGAAAACGTCCGTGGCGTCGAGTTCACGGACAGCACCGGTTCTGTTGTTTTTCCCGCCATTACTCGCACCGCTGCGGCGGCCCGACACCGACGACGCCACCGTGTGCGACTCGCCCGGAATTGGTGCGGATCGAAGGGGACATGATGGGATCGCGACCAGCGCCGCATCGCTACTGCCGCTGCGGCACGCATTTGGCCGTGGACAACGCCGAGCGCCAGTGCGCCCGCTGCCAGCCAGCGGGCTTCGCGGGATAAGCTCCTCGCCCCGCCCCGAGAATATCGCCATCGACGCGGGTGAGTGTCTCCTGCAACTCGGCCAGCCTGACCACGCGGCGGCCAGGCTCCACGAGGGTCTCGCCGGGCTCAGCGAGTCATTCGTCCGGGAGCGGCAGATTGATATCACGTATCTGGCCGACGCCCTGGCCCGGCCGGGCAAGCAGCGTGACCTGGACGCCGCTGCCGGGTGGGGCACGCAGCCGATCGACTTGGCCGAGAGCCTGGACTCGACTCGAGGGGCTGGCCGTCTCCGTGACCTCTACTACCAACTAAAGCCGCACGCCCAGGTCCCAGCGGTGCACGACTTCCTGGAACGGGCGCGGGGCTTTGTGCCGGTATAGGGCTGATAGTGCAGCGCCTCACGGTGGCGCTGCGGGAGTGCCGCCCAGCCGGTTCCCCACAGTGGACCAGGGTGCACCGCACGTGAGTATGTGGTCGGTATGTTTCTGGTGTGGCAGGCCAGCATCGCCGTTAATGTGGCGTGAGGAGGCCGGTGGCTTGCTCGGTGAGCTGGCGGACGGTGGGCCGTCGCCGGTAGGGGGTGAGGTCGCTGATGAGCCGGGCCAGCTGGCTGACGACGCTGGTGGAGTCGACCCCGCCGGTGAGAGTGTCTACGGCGCGGGTGGCCAGGGTGACGGCGTGGTCGACCTCGGGTTGGTCCTGGCGCAGGTAGGTGGTGGCGAGATTGATGTGGTGTAGCGCACCGTCGCGGGCGTAGCTGGGGTCCCACAGGCGCAGTGCGGTGCGCAGGTGCTGGCGGGATCGGCCCCAGTCCCGCAAGTCCAGGTAGCAGTAGCCGGCAAAGGCGTGCGTGTGGGCTTCGTCGATCCAGTAGCACCAGTCCGGCTCACCTGAGGTGCCGGGGGTGTCGCCGAGCCGGTCGAAGGCGGTGTCCAGGGCGCGGCGGCACTCGGTGCTCGCCTGGTCGCCGGCATGGGCCACAGCAGCGCGTAGATCGAGTATCGCGGCGATCCGGGGCGAGGCCCCGGGGTAGCCCGCTCGTGCTGTCTCGGCCAGCGTGATTGACTCCCGGATCTGGCCCAGGTCTCTGGCTTGGGCAGACATGAATCCGAGGATGTTGGCCCCCAGTGCCCGGTCTCCGGCGGCGTGTGCGGCGTGCAGCGCGGCGACCCAGTACCGCTGGGCCTGCGGATGCTGCCCGCCATCCAACGCGGACCAGCCGGCCAGGCGCATCAGCTCCCCGGCGGTGGTGTGCAGCCGCCGCCCCACGGAATCGGTGTAGCGGCGCTGGTCGAGCAGGCCCAGCACGTGCCGCAGATTCGCGCGGACCAGCGGCAGCAGCGTCGCACCGCCGAGTTGGTCGTCCATCCGGCGCAGCTGGCCGGTGATGTCGTCGAGGTGATCGACTACCCCGACCGGCAGTGGTGAGCCGGATGAGCGGGCCACAGCAGCGTCGGGTCGGGCGATCAGCCATTCGTGGGCGGGCGCGCACGCTGCGGTACCCAGCAAGGTGAGCAGGATCCGGCGGTCCATGCTCCCAGCGTCGGTCACCACCCGCATCGCGCGCAAGCTCCCGGCCGTGGTCCAGGGCAGTACCAGCCCGCTGATCGCTGAGACCGCCTCGATAGCACCGTCCCAGCCTAGGTCGGCGGTGGTGATCGGGCGCCCTAGCTCGTCGGTCAGGAGCGCGGCCGTGAGTGCGGGCCAGGGGGAGCGGGGCCGGTCGCCGTGCAGCCACTTGTAGGGCGTCTTGGTGTGTACCCGCTCGGAGCGCCCGTGCAGGGCGGCGGCGCTGTTCAGCCGCCGAGCCAACACCTCGGGCTTCCAGCCCAACTCGGTGAGCACGACAGCGAGCGCGCTGGTTGAGTCCGTCATCCTCGTGCCCCCATGATCGCGATCAGCTGGTGGATCGCACCGTAACGTCCTGGCACCCGGGAGGGAACCAGGGCGCACCACAAGCACCGAAACACACCTCGGGCACCAATTCCGGCACGCCACTTACCCTGGTTGCCTTATCGACCATGAGCGAGAACCTGACGTATGCACCTCGGCCCAGGGAAGGTGCCCGATGAGCACTCCCGACGAGACGTTCCGCGCGACGCTGCCGGGCCAGATTTCAGGGGGAAAGCCTACCACTCTGATCGTCACGCGGCTGGGCCTAGGCCGTGCCAGGCGCGCGTGTCTCACCGGCAATGGAGGGATCAAGGCCACGGTGATCCTGACCAGTCAGGAGGCGGAGCGGCTGGCCGGGCTGCTCGGGGACGCCTCAAGCGCCGGGGGGCTCCAGTGAACGACGGTGCACCCGTGGCGAGCCTGCCCGTGCCCGAGCCTCGATCTGGCCGGCCCGGTCGGCCCGCCGGTGGTCTTCGGTGGTCGCTGTCCATCCTGGACTTCAGGGCACACGCCGTGGACGAGGACGACGATCATCCGCTCGGGGTGTTCATCGCTGCCTGCGGGCACCTGTTGCTGATGGGTGGCCTGCACGACGAGCCACCGGCCGGACTGTGCACCGGGTGCAGCCACGTTGTGGTGTGGCGCCGCGTCGAGGGCCGCCCAGTGCACTGGGCCCGGCCCCCCGGCGACCTGCGCCGCCACGCCGTGGAGCACAGCGAGGCCGCCCGCGTCGCCGCGACCGGCTGGGTGCGGGCGCTGTGCGGCGTGAGGCTACCCCGGGAGGGCCTTGACCTCGCCGCGCGACCATTGAGTCCGCTGTGTTGCTGGTGCGTGGCCGGTGCCGAGCTGCCCGGCCTGCCGCAGTCCGGCATCACCTGACCCGGGCGGCTGCCGGTCGAGCAACCCCACTGCTCCCAGCTCCCGGCGGCCGCCTGTCCCTTTCGCCGATCTGAGTGGCGAAAGGATCTCCGCCCCCTGACACGTGTCAGGGGGCGGAGATCGTGTTCAGGCAGCCCGAGCCCCGGCGATCACCCCAGGCGCAGCACCACCATCTCCGGCCAGCGGGGCAACCAACCGTGACACCGTGGCCTGGGTGGCACACCCTGTGCTGCCACCCAGGCCGCGCCCCGATAGATCGTCGCGTGCGGTGCGGTTCTGACCTGGGGTGCTCTCAGTGCGCCGAGTTCGACAGTAGGGTTGATCATCTCCCACGAGGGGACGCGCGCTAGCGCGGCATGAGGAGGCCGGTGGCGTGCTCGGTGAGTTGGCGGACGGTGGGCCGTCGCCGGTAGGGGGTGAGGTCGCCGATGAGCTGGGCCAGCTGGCTGACGACGAAGGTGGAGTCGACCCCACCGGTGAGGATTTCCACCGCGCGGGTGGCCAGGGTGACGGCGTGGTCGACCTCGGGTTGGTCCTGGCGCAGGTAGGTGGTGGCGAGCTTGATGTGGTCGAGCGCACCGTCGCGGGCGTAGCTGGGGTCCCGCAGGCGCACTGCGGTGCGCAGGTGCTGGCGGGCCCGGCCCCAGTCCCGCAAGTCCAGATAACAGCGGCCGGCCATGGTATGGGCTTGAGCCTCGTCGATCCAGTAGCACCAGTCTGGCTCACCTGAGGAGCTGGGGGTGCCACCGAGCCGGTCGAAGGCGGTGTCCAGG
>JBOHFY010000409.1:0-7042 GCA_050699895.1 Pseudonocardiaceae bacterium | reverse complement strand
ACTGAGCCCTGGCTGTGCAGAATTGCACGGTCACGGCTCAGTTTCGGCGATCACCAGCGTCACCGCCTATCGGACACCTCCGCAACCGCGGTTCCGGGCGTCACTCCGGTGGGAACCACGCGAGCTGCACAAGCTGGCGACCGGTCTTGCGCCCCACCAGAGTGCCTCGCCCAGGCGGCAGGGGGGAGGGCTTGACGTTGCCGAGCAGCGGGCCCTCCTCGGGGCTGCCGCTCATCACGATGCCGGGGGTGGACAGCTCCCGAAGCCTGGCGATCACCGGCTCGAACAGGGCCCGCGCCGCACCTCCGCACCGCCGGGCGATGATGAGGTGCAGGCCCACATCCTTGGCCTGGGCCAGGAACTCCACCAGCGGGGCGAGCGGGTTCGCCCCGCCTTGGGTGGCCACCAGGTCGTAGTCGTCGACCAGGACGTAGAGCTCCGAGCCCGACCACCAGGTGCGGTCCCGAAGCTGCTGCTGAGTGACGCCAGGGCCGGGCAGGCGCTTGCGCATCGCATGATGCACCTCGCTGATGATCGGAGTCAGCACTTCGGCCGACGTCCCGTACTCGAGGAGATGCTCGCCTTCCACAAAGCCGAGCATGGTCCGGCGATAGTCGACGACCAGGATGCGGGCCTGCTCGGGAGTATTGCGATCCACGATACCCCGGAAGATCATCCGCAGCAGGTTGGTCTTGCCGGACTCGCCGTCGGCGAAGCAGAGGAAGTGCGGCTCGGCGGCGAAGTCGAGGTACACCGTGGCGAGCTCGGCCTCGTTGATCCCGATCGGGATCAAGTGCGGTTGCCGCTGATCGGGTGTGGGTAACTGCTGGTAAGGGATGCGCTCGGGCAGCAACCGGACCCGCGGCGCGCCGGCACCGCGCCAGGCGTCGCGAATGCGCGCGACCGCCTCAGCCACCCCGGCCCCGACATCCCCCGCGCAGGGGAGCGCGTCGATGCGGGGCAGCGCGGCGAGGAAGTGCAGCTTGTCCCGGGACAGCCCCCGCCCCGGGCGACTCGGCGGCACGTTGAGTGCGGCCCGCCGCTCGATATCGGACTCGCCCGGGTCCCCGAGGCGCAGCTCGAAGCGGGTACCGAGCAGGTCTTTCAGCGCGGGCCGGATCTCGGCCCACCGGGTAGCGCTGATCATCACGTGCACCCCGTAGGACAGGCCCTGGGTCGCCAGGTTCACCACCCGCGTCTCCAGGTCGGAAACGTCGAACTCCTGGCGGAAGCTGTGCCACCCGTCGATGACGAGGAACACGTCGCCGAACGGATCGTCCCGCGGCTGCTCCGTCTGACCAGGAGATCGGCCGCGCCGCGTGCGGGCCCGGAAATCGGCCATCGAGTCGATGCCCAGGTGGCGGAATCGCCGCTCCCGGGCGGCGAGTACGCCACTGACCTCAGCGATGATGCGCCGCACCGTGTCCGGCTCCAGCCGCCCGGCCACCCCGCCGCAGTGCGGCAGGCCATCCAGGGACGCCAGCGTGCCACCGCCGAAGTCGATGCCGAAGAACTGCACCTCCTCGGGGGTGTGGGTGAGCGCCAGGGACATCACCATCGAGCGCAGCAAGGTGGACTTGCCCGACTGCGGGCCACCGGTGACCACGGCGTGGCCCTCGGCACCGGAGAGATCCGCCCAGAGCGGGTCACGGCGCTGCTCGAAGGGCTTGTCCACGATCCCGACCGGGATGGCGAGCCGGCCGTTGCCGACGAACCCGACCGGGGACAACCCGCGATCCTCGGTGACCGACAACGGCGGCAGCAGCTGGTCCAGGCAGGGCGGCGCGTCCAGCGGCGGCAGCCACACCTCATGGGCCGCCGGCCCCCGCCCCCGCAGCTTGGCCACCACGACATCCAGCACGCTGGGCTCGGCGGCGTCTTCTGGGATGATCTCCGGCGGCGCGGCGGGCGCGACTGTCTCGGGGAGGTCCACGTAGTCGGGCACGAACAGCCGCGGCCGGCGGTCCGAGGTCACCGGGGCCGAGCTCGGCGCCGCGACGACACGGCCCACGCGGTAGGGGCCCGAGACGTAGGCCGCCTTGAAGCGCTCCATGGACGCGGTGTCGAATTTCAGGTAGCCCGAGCCGGGCACCGGCGGCAGCTCGTAGGCGTCGGGGACACCCAGCACCGCCCGGGACTCCCCAGCGGAGAAGGTCTTCAACCCGATCCGGTAAGACAGGTGGGACTCCAAACCCCGCAGCCGGCCCTCCTCCAGGCGTTGCGAGGCCAGCAGCAGGTGCATCTGCAGCGAGCGGCCCAACCGGCCGATCGCCACGAACAGGTCAATGAACTCCGGCTGCTGGGCGAGCAACTCGGAGAACTCGTCAATCACGATGAACAGCGCCGGCAGCGGCTCGAGGTCGGCGCCGCCCTCCCGGGCCCGCTCGTAGTCCTTGACGTTGGCGAAGTTGCCGGCGGTGCGCAGCAGTTCCTGGCGGCGGTTCAGCTCGCCGGCCAGCGCGTCCTGCATGCGGGCGACCTGGGTCAGGTCATCAGCCAGGTTGGTGATCACCGCGGCGACGTGCGGCGCGTGCTCCATGCCCAGGAACGTCGCGCCACCCTTGAAGTCGACCAGCACGAGGTTCAATACCGCTGACGAGTGAGTGGCGATCAGGCCCAGCACGAGCGTGCGCAGGAACTCCGATTTTCCCGACCCGGTTGCCCCCACGCACAGCCCGTGCGGGCCCATGCCGCCCTGGGCGGCCTCCTTGATGTCCAGCTCCACGGGCTGGCCGAACTCGCCGAGCCCGATGGGCACGCGCAACCGGTCCCCGATCGGGCGCGGTCGCCAGGCCTGGGCGACGTCGAAGGCGTGGGGATCCTCGGGCAGGCCGAGCAGCCCGAGCAGCCCAGTGTTGCCCAGCAGCGGCTCGTCCTCGCCGGGGGATTCCGCCGCGCCGAGGCGGAAGGGGCACAGGGCCCGCGCCAGGGCCTCGGCCTCGACGACGGCGAGCGAGTCGACAGACCCGAAGGGCTCGACTCCGGCCGCCCCTCGGGCGCCGATCGCGCCGTCCTCGATCACCAGCCGCAACCCGCGGCGTGAAGTCAAAGTTCCTAGCGACTCCGCGAGGTCGAGCACGGTGACCCCGGCTACGCCCTCCTCGAGAATGATCTGCTCCGCTCCGCTGACCTCCCCGCCGTCGATGACGATCAGGATGTGCGGCCCGTCGCCCGGTGGCGGGGCGTTGCGGGCGTACCGAGGGCGGTCCCGGAGCTGCTCGCCGAGCAACTCCTCGATCTGGGCCAGCGAAGAGGCCATCATCCGCATCGGCCCGGCGCCGTCGAAGCGGCTCGGGTGCTGCACGTGCGGCAGCCACTTGGCCCACTCCCAGTCCACCTTGGCCCGCCCGGCGGTGACCACGGCGACGAGCAGGTCCTCGGGAGTGTGGAAGGTGGCCAGCTGCGCCACGATCGAGCGGGCCAGCCCGCGTGCCGCGGCGGCGTCGCCGGAGATCCCGATGGCGGCGAACCTGCGGACCGAGATGGCGATCGGCAGCTCCGGCACGAGAGAATGGGCTCGGACGAACTGGCGCAGCGCCAGCGTGGTGATCGGCTCCAGGTCGTCCACCGGGCTGGTCTGCGGTGGCACCAGCCGGGTGGCCAGCCGCTGCGGTCCCCGGCAGATCCGCACGTGGCAGAAGTCGGGGTCGCCGCCGCGGCGCTCCCACATCCGCCGGCTGCTCGCGATCGACCACAGCGCGGCGGGATCGGGATGGCTCCATTCCACCGCCGCGCGCTGCTCCACCGCAGCCTCCCGGGCCCGCTCCCGCATCTGGCCCAAGTAACGCAGGTAGTCCTTGCGGTCCTCGTTCATCTCGGCCTTGGCTTGGCCACCGCGCGCGCCACCGGCGAACATGCCGACGGTCGACACCACCATCATGATCGGGAACATCAGAGACAGCAGCTTGTTACTGTCGCCCCTGTTGCTGGCGAAACCGTTGACGGCGTACGCCACCATGCCCAGCACAGCCACGAGCATCACAAACGGCAGGATCTTCTGCAGGACGTTGCCCGGGATGACCCTGGGCACCTCCGGCGGCGGCTCCAGATGAACCTCACCACCAGGCATCCTCGGCGCCGCCAGCCGAGCCAACCGCCGGAACCGCACGGTACTCACGCCAGATCACCTCCCCCGGTCCACCCACGCGCGATCACCCAGCCGCGCACGCCGAGCCCGCCCACCTTAACGCCCACTCCCGACCACCAGGAGCAGCCCCGACCTGCTGTCGCCGAGTTAGCCAACAGCGCTGCCCGGCGGCGACCGAACAGCGCTGTCGAACCCAGCGCGCTGAGAGCGCTTCGAAGAAAAGCGGTTGCGCCACCTGGCTGGGGTGGGGTCGTGGTATCTTATTGGTATGAGGGCGACCATTGATAAGGCGGGCCGCTTGGTGATCCCGAAACAGATCCGGGATCGTCTCGGGCTGCGTCCCGGTGAGGTCGAGGTGATCGCCGACGGAGCGGGCCTTCGCGTGGAGGTGATCGCCGAGGATGGCGTGGGTGAGCGATCCGGGCGCCTGATTGTCCCCGCCGCTGGCACCCCCTTCGACGACGACGAGGTACGGGCGCTGCGCGATGGCGACCAGCGCTGACCCGAAGCTTCTGGACACCAGCGCGGCGGTGGCCTTCCTCGTAGCCGACCACAAGCACCACGACGCGACGTTCGAGGCTCTGGCGCACTATCAGCTGGGTCTTGCCGGTCACGCCGCGTTCGAGACCTTCTCCGTCCTCACCCGGCTACCGCCCCCAGCCCGGCGGACCCCGGCTGCGGTGTCCCGGTTACTGGCCGCCAACTTCCCGCATACCCGATTCCTCAGCGCAAACCGGGCGGCGGCCCTGCTCGCCTCGCTCGCCGGCAACGGGCTCGCTGGCGGAGCGGTCTATGACGCGCTGGTCGGCTCGGCGGCCGCCGAGCATGAACTCACGCTGGTGACTCGCGACCGGCGGGCGCTGGATATCTACCGCGCGATCGACGTCGCCGTCGAGCTACTCCAGTAATCTCTTTGATGGGCCGGTGGCGGCGGCGAGGTCGAGGTCCACCGGGAACGGGTCAGCCAGGCACAAGCGTTGACCTGGTCTCGACGAGGCGACCTCGGCGTAGTGCCCCCCGCACAGCCGGTACGCCACCGAGCTCGGCCCTGGGGTGCTGAGCTCGATCCGCAGGTAGTGCTCGATGCCCGCAGCGGAGTAGAGCTGTGGCTTGATCGCGCGATCGGCCGCGACGCTGCCCGGACTGACGATTTCGACGACCATCGCCACATCGGCCGGTTCCCAGACCGCCAGGTCCAGCCCGGGGTTGGTCACCACGACGAGATCGGGGATCAGGATCCGCCCAGGCGCCACCCGGACGTTGATGGCTGCCAGCACTTCCAGCCAGCTCGGCGCCGCCCGTCCCAGGGCATAACAGAGGTGGGACGACAGGCGCTGGTGCCGGCTTCCGGGAGCGGGGCTCACCAGAAGCCCGCCGTCGAGCAGCTCAATGCGGCGGTCCTCGGGCAGGGCGAGGTAGTCTCGCTCAGTCCACGGTCCGACGTGGTCAAGCAGGCCGGACTGGGCGACTGATGTCATCCGCGACGCACCTCCGTACTTCTTCATGGTCGCATGGTGCCGGGGAGCACCGAAAGTTTTCAGCCCAGTCGCTGGGTGAGCGCCATCGCGCGCAGGCGCCGGTTGCACCGGGCGCAGCTGCGCGGCAGGCTCCGGGGGTTGAGGGTGAGGCCGAGGACGGTGATCGTCTGGCCGCACCAGGAGCGGTGTTGGGAGCCCACGAGCGGGAAGTCGGCGGCGGCGACCAGATGCGCGAGCGCGCCGCCGCCGGTGACCGCCCACCCGCAGTAGTACGGGACGGAGTCAGCGACGCGGCCCGCGATGCAGG
Organism: Pseudonocardiaceae bacterium; assembly: GCA_050699895.1. Taxonomy (GTDB): domain Bacteria; phylum Actinomycetota; class Actinomycetes; order Mycobacteriales; family Pseudonocardiaceae. The sequence goes on along the minus strand of JBOHFY010000409.1, from coordinate 1,170 downwards.
TCATGCGGTTGATCACGCTGGCTCCTTGGCTGCGAGGTGGCCGTGCGGTGCCGGCCACGGTGACGAGGCGCTGGCCCGCGCGATCCGGCGCTGCGAAGGCCCGGGGCGCGCGGGCCAGCTTTCGGGGCCCGCCCGGTGCGCCGCGAGCGTGACCGGTCGGGGTGGAACCCAGTGAGCGGGGCCGGGAAAGACCGGAGCCCGCCCACCGGGCGACTGTGCGTTGGCGCGTGCCCCGCATCCATCCCGGCGAGGTGGGGAGCTAGCATGGACGTCCATCTTGTACTCCTTCAGAGCCACGCGCCAACAAAACCCAGAGTATTACGTGGAAGTACAAGTTGTAAATTCATCTTTAGAGTGAACGCTGTCGCGTACTCTCCGCGACCCCACCGAAAGGATCAGCGGATGACCACCCCAACCCCGTCGAGCGGTATCCAGCGCCGCCAGCTCGGCAACGAGCTACGCAAGCTCCGCGAGGCCGCAGGGCTCATCCAGGCGCAGGCCGCCGAGAGCCTCGGCAAGGCGGCCAACAAGCTCAGCCGGGTGGAGAACGGCAAGGGCGACATCTCCAAGACCGATCTCGACGAGCTGCTGCGGCTGTACAAAGCCTCGGCGAAGGACGCGCTGTGGTGCCGGGAGCTGGCGGCGGGAGCGCGGCGCCGACGCACCCGAGCCGCCGCGGAGACCACCCTGTACCTGGGGCCGAAGTGGTTCCGCGCGTTCCGTGACTTCGAGCAGGGAGCGTCGCAGGTCATGCAGGTCGGCTCGGAGATCGTGCCCGGCAATCTGCAGACCGAGAGCTACACCCGAGCGATGTTCCACGGCCAGGGCAGCTACGCCGACCACCAGACCCTCGAAGACACCGTACGGGTGCGCCGCGACCGGCAGGCGTTGCTGACCAGCGAAAACGCCGCGCAGTTCTCCTTCGTGCTCAGCGAGTCGGTACTACGCCGAGTGATCGGCGGCCCGAAGGTGATGGCCGAGCAGCTGCGCCACCTGGCTGAGCTGTCCCTACTGCCCACGGTGGACATCCAGGTCGTCCCGTTCGACACACTGTCCTACGAGCCGCTCGGCTACGACTTCATCGTGCTGCGGTTCGATCACGACACGACCACCGACATCGTCTACATCGAGATGTACGACAACGCGGTCTACCTGGACAAGCCGCCCGAG
>JBOHFY010000408.1:0-25308 GCA_050699895.1 Pseudonocardiaceae bacterium | reverse complement strand
GCCGGCGCTGCCCGGCCGGGTGCTCGCCGCCGCCGCGGCCATTGCCGCCGCAGCGGGTGCACCCCGGCCGTGCGCCGCGGTGGTCTCGATCATCCTCGGCACGCCGCTGCGCGCGGTCGATACGGCTGCGGAGTGCCTGCGCCACGGTGTGCGGGTGGGCTGCCTGCGTCCACCGTCAGTGCCCGCCGGGACCAGCAGGCTGCGGCTGAGCGCCCACGCCGCGTTGACCGATCCGGACCTGACGCGAGTGGCGCAGGTGCTCGGTACGGTCCTGGCCGGCGCGGCCAGATGACCCTGCTCGTGGTGACCGGGACGGGCACCGGGGTCGGCAAGACAGTGGTGACCTCGGCTATCGCCGCGCTCGCGGTCGCCGCCGGTCGCCGGGTGGCGGTGCTCAAGGCCGCGCAGACCGGCGTTGAGGCGGGCCAGCCAGGTGACGTCGATGAGGTGCGACGGCTGGTGGGCGACTCGGTCACCTGCCGGGAGCTGGCCCGCTACCCGGACCCGTTGGCACCGGCGACGGCGGCCCGCCGCGCCGGCCTGCCCCCGGTGACGCCGGCAACCGTTACCGCAGCGGCCCGGGAACTTGCCGCAGCGCATGACCTGGTGCTGATCGAGGGGGCTGGGGGATTGCTGGTACCCCTGGACGACAGTGGGGGAACACTCGCCGATGTCGCCTGTGCCTTGGCCGCTCCGGTGCTCGTGGTGGCCGCCGCCGGGCTGGGCACCCTCAACCACACCGCCCTCACCGTCGAGGCGCTGCGCAGCCGTGGCCTGGGCTGGGTCGGGCTCGTGATCGGTGCGTGGCCCGCCGAGCCGGACCTCGCCACCCGGTGCAACCTCACTGATCTGCCTGCCGTGACCGGCCTGCCACTGCTCGGCGCTCTGCGGGGGGGCGCTGGCCGCCTCACTCCAGCGGAATTCCTGACAGTAGCCCGGCAGGACCTCGGAGCAGGTTGGCCCAAGTGGGTCCCGATTGTCCCCGGCGTGGCATCAGCCTCCGGGTGGGACACCCGCCGCAGTACGCTGCGGCCGGCTTGACGCGCGCTTGCTGCTGATCGTGGTGCTGGTGTCCGCGCCCGGGCGGCTCGTCGTAAAGCTCGTGGTGCCCGGCGCGGTTCGCCCCGGGCAGCTGTGGGGATACCGGCCAGCAGCGTGATCGTGCCGTCGCGGTCCACGGTGCGAAGTGTGCACCACCGGGCACCGCGTAGCCTGTCGCTACCTCCTTGCCGAGGTTCCGCCCCGGGGTCGCTCCCCGGGGCATCGGCAGGGGCTCCGGGGAGGAGAGGGTTGTCGTGGACGTGGGGGACGCGCGGACGATCGGTGCCCGGTTGCGCCAGATTCGCAATTCCCGGAAGAAGTCGCTGCGGGTGGTCGCCGGGCTTGCCGGGATCTCGAAGTCGCGTCTGTCCGAGATCGAACGCGGTGAATCCGCCCTGGAGAGCATCTCGGAGATCGTGGCCTTGGCCGACGTACTCCAGATCGCCCCGAGCGAGCTGATGAGGCTGCCGGTACCCGCACCGGCCAACGGGCACACCGACAGCACCACCGAAGCGGTGCGGCTGGCGCTGGACGCGATCGAGGTGGACCATCCGGGAGGTTTGGTGCTCCCCGTCGCGGTGTTGCGGGATCGAGTGACCCGGATTCACCGGCACTCGCGGGCGTGTCAGTTCGTCGAGGTCGCCTCGGCGCTGCCTGCGCTGATCCGGGACCTGCACACCACGCTGAGCACCGGCAGCGATCATGCCGAGTTGCTCAGCCTGGCAGTACACCTGCATGTGCACATCACCAGGATGTGGCTCAACGCAGCGGAGGCACCGACCGACCTTCGGCGCAGGGTCGTGTTCCTGGCCCGGCGCCTGGCCCACGAGCACGGTGCGGCGACCACCGTCGGGGTGGCCACGTTCGGTGTCGTGGACAGGCTGGCCGATGGTGGAGTGTTCGACCTGGCGCTCGCCGAGCTGGACGACATCACGTTGCCCGCTACCACGGCCGACACCGTGGGCTTGGTCTCCGCGCTGACGGTCATACGCGGTCTGCTCGCCGTGGTGGCCGGTCGGCCGGGTGATGTCGGTGCCCCGATGGACGCCGCCGCTGACCTGGCCGACCGGTTCGGGGAACTCGGCGAGGCCGACCCGCTGGGGTTCGGGTTCGGGCCGACGGACGTCGGGTTTCGCCGGGTGCGTCTGGCGCTGGAGGCGTGCGAACCGGACCGTGCGGTGCGCATCGCCGAAGGGCTGCACCCCGAACAGAACCCGTTCCCCGCGAGTCGTGTCTACCACTGGGTGGGATACGGGCGTGCGCTGGCGCGGCTGCGGGGGCGCCAGGACGACGCTGTGCGGGTGCTGCGGCGCGCTGAGGCGATCCACCCCCATCGGGTGGCGCGGGACCCGATGGTCCGCGAGGTGCTCGCCGGGTTGCTCACCCGTACCCGCCGGGACTCCCTGGCTGGGCAGGAGCTGCGGAGGATGGCCTACCGGGCTGGTCTGCCGGTGTAGCCCATCCGGGGGATGCGCGGGTAGTGTCCGGCCTGCTGGACACCATGAACTTGATCGCTTTCACAGTTGTCACCCGTGACCAACGACGTACCAGCGACGCGGCCGGCCGACGACGTCTTTCATCTGTTGACAGCCGATGATGACCTGGCGCATCCGTACGTGAGCAGCCATGTGATGACTGTCTGTGGCGAACCGGTGCTCACCTCGGACCTGCCGCCGTCGTGTTACCCGCCAGGGTGTGAGTCCAACCGAGACCCCCGGTACTGCCCGGAGTGCGTGCACGAGGCCCTCCGCTGGAGCGCCGACGGCAGCAAGTCATCGGGTCACTAACATCGGCGAGTGTGAGCATCCGGTGCCGGGTGGCCTGGCGCGTCGGTCCGTGCGGCGACGGCCATCCCAGCGCCACCTGATCCCTGGCCGGCCGTCGGCGTGAGCCTTGCTCCTGCGGCGGCTGGCCGGTTCCGCAACAACCCCGGACGGCCGCGCCCCGCAGGCGAGCACGGAGCCACCGTGCTCAGTGAAATAGACCTCCCTCCTCACCACGCAGACGGTGGATTAAGAGTCTGGCTTCTTCTGGGGTGCGTCGTGTGGGGCATCAGATCGCCAGAAACAACGTGATCACACCAGTGACCGCACTCGCGGCGGCGAAGACCCACATCGACAGGTTGTACGCCCCCTGCTGCGCCGTCCTCTCCGACATCACGGCGTCGGCTCCAACGAGGCGACCTGGTTGTGGTCGGCTGTTTCCCCATGTCAAGCGGACCGCCATACCGGGGTTCCTCTTCCCCAACGTTGCCCATACGGCGTCCCGTTTTAGCCTGGCGTGTTGGAAGCAGCCTCTGGTCTTGCCGTAAACTCGGCGTGTACATCCTCGACCGCCGACGTCGTAGTCGCACCAGGTCGGCATGATGAGCAGTACCCAGATCGTGAAGAGAAAGATCCAGCCCGCAACGACGCAGATGGTCCCAAGGACGGGCGAGAGGTAGAGATACCGGACCACGTACCCGATGCCAGCCAAGCCAAGTAGATAAAGCAGGTGAACCGACTTTTTTCGGCTGTCCTTAGCCACGACACCCCCGTCAGCGTTGCGATGATCTAGTCCTTCAGCAGTTGCTGTACCCGGCCGAACGTCACTCCCAGCACCGTCGCGGTGTCTCGCAGGCTCAGCCCGTCGGTCTTTACCAGGCGCCGCGCAGCCTGCCGCAAACGCCGCGCCGCGACACGACTCAGCTCTTCCGCCCTGGCCTGCTCGCTGCGGGCCCCCGCCGCTAGCTCGATGGCTTCCGGGTCGATTCGGCTGTAGTCGAAGACTATCTGGACCTGGTCGGCCGGGACATCCAGCCACAGCGCCACCAGTTCCCGCGCGGTGCCACCCGCGCTCGCCAACGTCCTGGCTTGACCGACGGCGCGCAACTCCGGGACCTCCAGAATCCAAAACCCCCCATCACGGAATACTTGAACCGTGTAGGTGCGCGTGTCGGTGATGCTCATTACCACCACTCCTCTCCCAGGCACGGCATTTGCCTCCCGATCTGGCCCACCACGTACGGTGACACGGTGCTCTGTCGGGGCAACGCCGTCTGGTGCTTGCCGCAGCTGCATCGCCAGTTTTCGTGCTCGCTGCCCTGCTGGTGGAGGTACGCGCCGGAACCCCGCAGACGGCGTGCGGCCTGGGAGTACTTCAGGCTGGGCGGCTTGGACACGAGCCTCAGTGTAGGGGTGCTACACGGCAAGCGATTAGGGGGGGTATACGCCAAGAGAGGCAGTGGCGTGCGCCCAGTATCCAACTAACAGGCCACCGCTCGGAGCACGCCACACCCCGCTGGGCTGTGCCGTCGTCATCATCCCCGGGTCGGCATCGCCAGGGTCGGTAAGAGTCCGATCGGTCCGGCCACTTGACCAGCTCCGCACGGAGCTGCGACGGCTCCGAGAGATACGCAGGTCGGCTCGAGGATGGCCACCTCAGGAACGAGGGGGAGACCTGCTGTGCACCTCAGGTACCCAGACCTGGCGGGGGTCGACGGCGGTGCCCTTTGGTCTGGTGACCCCACCAGGCGGGAGTGGCGTTCGTCAAGGGCGGGGGGTACGGATGGTGCGGCCGACGATGCGGGTGGCAGTCTACGGGGCGCAGTGGTGGTGTCGGTGTTGTTGACGTCGAGCGCGGAGGGTGGTTGTTGATGAGTCGTGAGGGCCGCAAGGAATGTAAGAACTGTACTGTGCACGGTCGCCGAACGGGGAGACAATCCGCCCCAACGCCGTGCCGCCCCCGTCTCTCCGCCGGCCGTGCGGGATGTCATCCGCCCCCGGTTGCGGCAGATCCGCAATTCTCGGAAGAAGTCACTGCGGGTGGTCGCGGAGCTGACTAAGATCAGTAAGTCGACGCGGTCCTGCATCGAGCATGGAGAAATTGCGCTAAACAGCCGAGCTGAGATCGTGGCCTTGGCGAACGTGCTACAGATCGTCCCGTCTGACGCCGCGAGGGTGATCTCACGTGCTGCGGCGTGCACCTGCCACCTGCGTTCGGCCCCTGCGCTGGAGCGTCAAGGATGTCGAAAGGCCGCTGTTAGGTCGCCCCGACAAGTTGCTGCACCGTTAGCTGGGTGACCACGGCGGCCTCGAGCGTCAGGCTGCCCGAGCTCGTGGGACGACAGTGCCGTTCCGCGACGCCCGCAGTAGGGGCGACGCGGTGTCTACATGGGACCGATCTCACCGCGTTGGATATCGGTGAGTAAGTCCAGCCATCCGGTCGAGCCGATGGCGACTACTGTGCCGGTGAACGTGATCTCGACGCGGTCGCCGTTGCCATGGCTGCGGGAATTCTTGTGCCACACCGCGTGGCGGAAGTCGGGACGGGACAGGGTGCGCATCCTCAAGGGAGCTGCTCCGCAGCCGACAGAGAGCTCTGGTGTCGAACTCGACGCATGTAGGGCGGTCGCCACCTAGCAGATCCGACGGACCCACGATGCAACCGATCAGCGATCGCGTCAGAGGGCGTGGTTGGTGACCCGCTCGGCGCGTTGGGCGCTTAATCCAAGTAATCCCTCAGTACCTGGGAGCGGGAGGGGTGGCGCAGTTTGGACATGGTTTTGGACTCGATCTGCCGGATGCGTTCTCGGGTCACCCCGTAGACCTGGCCGATCTCATCGAGCGTGCGGGGTTGACCGTCGGTGAGCCCGAACCGTAGCCGCACCACACCGGCTTCCCGCTCGGACAGCGTGGCCAGCACGGACTGCAGCTGATCCTGCAGCAGGGTGAAGGAGACCGCGTCCACCGCGACCACGGCCTCGGAGTCCTCAATGAAGTCGCCGAGTTGGGAGTCGCCCTCGTCGCCGATGGTCTGGTCCAGGGAGATGGGTTCCCGGGCGTACTGCTGGATCTCCAGCACCTTCTCGGGACTGATGTCCATCTCCTTGGCCAGCTCCTCCGGGGTGGGCTCGCGGCCCAGGTCCTGGAGCAGCTCCCGCTGGATCCGGCCCAGCTTGTTGATCACTTCGACCATGTGCACCGGGATCCGGATGGTGCGGGCCTGATCGGCCATCGCTCGGGTGATGGCTTGGCGGATCCACCAGGTGGCGTAGGTGGAGACCTTGTAGCCCTTGGTGTAGTCGAACTTCTCCACTGCGCGGATCAAGCCCAGGTTGCCCTCCTGGATCAGGTCCAGGAAGGCCATGCCGCGGCCGGTGTAGCGCTTGGCCAGCGACACAACGAGGCGCAGGTTGGCCTCCAGCAGGTGGTTCTTGGCGCGCTCGCCGTCGCGGACGATCCAGCGCAGATCCCGGCGCAGCTGCGGGGAGAGCTTCTCGACCGGCTTCTCCTTCTCGGCCGAGTCCTCGCCCCTGCGGACCCGCTCGGCGGCATAGAGCCCGGCCTCAATGCGCTTGGCGAGCTCCACCTCCTCCTCGGCGTTGAGCAGGGCGACCTTGCCGATCTGCTTGAGATACGCGCGGACCGAGTCGGCTGAGGCGGTGAGCTCGGCGTCCTTGCGGGCTTGGCGCAGCGCCTCGGATTCCTCCTCATCCCAGACGAAGTCCTCCGAGCCGGGGCCACTGGGCGTCTCGGGTTCCTCGGCGTCCACCGTGATCTCTTCGACCTCGACCTCAACGTCGGCGAGATCCTCGGCGGCTGGGCCGCTCTCGGTGTCGACCCCGGGGCTGCCCGCCGCACCGGCTGCGGGCTTGGCCACGGTGGCGGGTTTGGTGCCCTTCTTGGCGGCGTTGCTGGGGGTTTTTGCCCGAGTGCGCGCAACGCCACTGCGGGCGCTGCGCTTGCGGGTCGTCGCGGCGGTGCCGTCTCCGGTGGCCGGACCGGAAGCAACGGCGCTCAGGTCGGGGTCACTGGTGGCGCCATTGCGGGCGGATGGTTTCTTCTCGGTCCCGGGGTTCGACGCGGTGGAGGCCGACGTGACGGACTTCGAGGCAGCGGAGTTCGAGGCTGCGGCGCGATGGGATGCGGGTTCTGCGGCTGCCACGGACGGCCTTTCGGAACAGTCGGTGTTCGGGCGCGGTGCGGGAATCGGGTCTGGCGTCGACGAGCCCGCCGCTGGAGTCAGCGTCGACAATCACGGAGCTCTGCCGGATGCCGGCGGTGCGATCCAGGGAGCTCGTGCACGGTGCCACGGTCCAGTGTACGACTTCGGCATTGTAACGACGCCGATCGCGGCCGGGGCGCAGCGCCACGGTGCTCATCGCACGCGCTCCTCCTCGGCGGCTGCCGCGGCACCGACGATGCCGGCGTCGTTGCGCAGCGTGGCCGCCACCACGGGGGTCCGGCACTCCAGCAGGGGCAACCATTTGTCGGCCTTCTTGCTGACTCCGCCTCCTGCGATGATCAGGTCGGGCCAGATCAGATCTTCGAGAACGTGCAGGTAGCGGGACACTCGGGCGGCCCAATCCGGCCATGACAGTGCTTCGTCGTCCCTGGCCGCGGCGGCTGCTCGGATCTCGGCGTCGGCACCGTCGACCGGCAAGTGGCCCAGTTCGGTGTTGGGCGCCAGTGTCCCGTCGACGAACAGCGCGCTTCCGATGCCCGTCCCGAACGTGAGCAGCAGGACTACGCCAGCATGGTTGCGGCCCGCGCCGAACCGCATCTCGGCCAGCCCGGCCGCGTCGGCGTCGTTGAGCACGATGACCGGCACCCGGCAGTACGCCGAGAACAGCTTGTTCGCGGCGAGGCCCTTCCACGACGGGTCCAGGTGCGCTGCGGTGCGGGCGATGCCGCGAGTGACGACGCTGGGCAGGGTGACTCCCATCGGGCCGTGCCAGCCGAACTCGCCGGTGATGGCGGCGACCCGCTCCGCTACCGCCTCCGGCGTGGCGGGCGCGGGGGTGGGCAGGCGGACTCGCTCGCCATGCAATGACCCATCGCGCAGATCCACAGTGCAGCCTTTGATGCCGGACCCGCCGATGTCTACCCCGAATCCGGGTGTCCTCGCCATCCGTGCCCTCTCCTGGCCCTCTCGTGATCGTCCGCCGCAAGGCCGACGGTCCGACCTGACCCTAGCCCGGACCTCGCGACCAGGGTGTGGTCGGATGTCTGGGTGCCGAGCGTTGGTGGGGACGACGTCGAGCGGTTGCGGGCCACGGCGGTGGCGGTAGTCCACCAGGTCGGTGACCTGGTGGCACGGATGCGGGTCGCGGGCGCCGGGCAGGTGGAGACCAAATCCAGCGCCACCGACGTGGTCACTGTCGCGGACACCGCGGCCGAGCGGTTGGCTCGGCGGCTGCTGGCGCAGTGGCGGCCAGGCGAGCCGGTACTGGGCGAGGAAGAGGGTGGCGCGGGCGCTGCGCCGGGAGGCCTGTGCTGGGTGGTCGATCCCATCGACGGCACGGTGAACTACCTCTACGGGCTGCCCTGGTACGCGGTGTCGGTGGCGGTCCAGCGGGACGGGCAGTCCCTGGCCGCCGCTGTGGGGCAGCCCGCCGCCGGCCGGCTGTGGAGCGCGGCCCGAGGCCGAGGGGCCGATTGTGACGGAGCCGCGTTGCGGGTCAGCGAGGCTACCCAGCTGGAGCTGTCGCTGATCGGCACCGGCTTCTCTTACCGGCCTGAGCGACGGGCCCGGCAGGCGGCCATGGTAGCCGCCATGCTGCCGAAGATCCGGGACCTGCGCCGTGTTGGGTCGGCTGCTCTGGATCTGTGCTCAGTCGCGTCCGGCTGGTTGGACGGTTTCGCCGAGCATGGCCTACACCACTGGGACTGGGCGGCCGGTGCGCTGATCGCGGCTGAGGCCGGCGCGGTGGTCCGGTTGCCCCACCGCGGCTCAGACTTCTTGCTGGCGGCCGCACCGGGGATCGTCGACGCGCTGGCGGACCTGGTGGTGGAGTGTGGTGCCGATGCGGTCTGACAGCGCGTCAGCACGTCACCTGACGGGCCCGGCGCAGGAGGTCCCGATTCACCCCGGGCACTGATGTCCCGGGCACCGCCTGTGTCATCTCCGCTGTCACGGACTGGGGCAGTGACCGGGATCTCACTTGGGCGGCGAGGCCGGCGCGGGGGGAGGGCTGCGCCGGCACTGCCTGCCCGAGCCCGGCCAGGTCCAGCAGGGCCGTGCGAGCCGCGTCGTTGGGCCGCAGCGCGATGAACTTGGTGCCCAGCGCCAGGTCGACCCCCGGGTCTGGGCGGGCGTCACGGACGAGGTCGGCGCACGGTACCGCCAAGCTCAACGTCCGCGCCGCGGCCTGCCCCTCGGCGCCGAAGCGGATCTCCCCGTAGCAGCGCAGGTTGAAGGCCGGGTATTGCGGATCGTTCGCGGGCGCGGTGGTGGTGGCAAACCCCAGGTGGGCCAGCGCGCCGTCGACGACGGCGGCCGCGCCGAGCACTCCGCCCGCGTTGAGCACGTGAACTCGGGTGAGCTGGGGTGGCGCGGGCGGCACGGTATCCAGCCCAGTGGCCGGCAGCCGCTCGCTGGAGGGGGTGTGCGCGGGACAGCCATCCTGAGTCTGATGCAGCACGCTGAACCAGACCAGCCCGGCCGCGGTGGCGAGAATCACCGCCAGCATAGCCGCGCGCATCGGTCGGCGGGTGCGGTAACCCTTCACCCGCGCGCTTGACGAGCCCACCCCGGCCACGGCCCCGCCTTTCCTGGCCCGTCACCTGGCCAGCCCCTCATACCTGAGAGTAGATGCGGAACAGGGGCGGCGCAGCGCCCCAGACGCGACACGCCGAGGAAATCCGTGGCCTGCGCTGATTGGTGAGCTATTCTCTCGCCGCTCTGGCGCCGCTCGCCGGCTTGCGGTACGGCTTACCAGGGCCGTACCCGCAGCGTCGAGAAGTGTGACCGACGTCTCGGGCACAAATTACCGTGCCTGTGCGTTTGTGCTGCGGCACGATCCGTACGACTCAGGGGTGGGAATTATGGCGACCGACTACGACGCTCCCCGGCGGAGCGAGGCCGATGAGCTTGTCGAAGACTCGCTGGACGAGCTCAAGGCGAGACGGAACGAGGCGCAGTCCGGTGCGGTCGACGTCGACGAGTCGGAGTCCGCGGAGAACTTCGAGTTGCCTGGCGCCGACCTGTCCGGCGAGGAGCTGACCGTTCGAGTGCTGCCCAAGCAGGCCGATGAGTTCACCTGTTCGAGCTGCTTCCTCGTCCATCACCGCAGCAGGCTGGCCGAGCAACGCAACGGGCGGATGGTCTGCCGGGATTGCGCGGCCTGAGACAGCCCCCCACCGCGCCCCCGTAATCGGACCCGCCTTAACGGCCGGGGGAGCGCGGTCCGGAGCTGTCGCGGGGCACCTCGCCGGTGTTGCCCCGCAGCAACGCGGCGAGGTTCTCGGCTTGGCGGACGCTGAAGATCCAGTAGGGGGTGGGGTCCGCTGGATCGGTGAGGGTGATGCGCACGACGGGCCCCACCCACCCGGCGTGCAGTATGAACGCAGCTGGGTCCAGCTCCGGCCCTAGCGCGCGTCGCTTGGCGTTCGGGGAGATTACCTGGAGCTGCCCCAGAGGGCGGACCGGGACGTGCGCCGGCCCCACTCGCAGCTCGCCGCCGCGCAGCGCGACTCGATGCCGACCCATCCGCATCAGCACCAGGCTGGTCAGCGGCACTGTCAGCAGGTAAGGCAGCCAGGCGCGCACCCCCGGGTAGCCTAGGTGTACCTCGGCAGCCAGCAACGCGGCCACCCCGAAACCCAGCGGCCACCACCATAACGGCACTGTTAGCTGTTCTTCGAAGACGGGCGGATGTTCCTCGAAGACTGGCTCGACGTCAGGCGGACGCCCGTCCGGGGCGTGACGATCGGGCACCGGACCGAGGGTAGTCTCGCCGTCCGTCCGCCGGCTACCCAACAACGCCGGGTGGGACAACACGGCAGGGAGAGTGCTCAGCAGTGTTCGGACGTCGCGCCAGGGCCCACGCCAGGGCCCAGACCAGCGCACAGCCAGGGACAGGGCAGCCTCGCGACGAGGTCCCCGAGGGTGGTGCCGGCAGGGGGCGGGCGTTCGGGCCCTACGATGTTGACGAGGCGCCCGATGACGGCTGGGTCAGGCTGGATTTCGGCTCACTGCGGTTGCCGGTGCCGGATGGCGCCCAACTCCAAGTCGAGGTGGACAGCTCCGGTCCGGTGCGCGCGGTGCACCTGGTGACCGGTCTCGGCCAGTTCACGATCACCGCTTTCGCCGCTCCCCGCAGTGGCGGGTTGTGGCGCGAGGTCGCTCCGGAGCTGGTGAGCAGGCTGCTAGCTGACGGGGCGCGGGTTGGGCGGGCCGCTGGCGAGTGGGGTGAAGAGATCGAGGCCGTGACCGAGCAGGGGGTGTTGCGATTCCTGGCGGTAGACGGGCCCCGGTGGATGCTGCGCGGCGTCGCGGCCGGGACAGCCGACCATGCCGACGATCGGAGCGCGCTGCTGCGCGAGGTCATCCGGCAGACCGTGGTGGTGCGTGGCCTGGAACCGCTGCCGGTGCGCAGCCCGTTGCCACTGCGGCTGCCTGGGTCCCTGGGAGAGCAGCTCAAGCAGGCCACCGCCGAGCTGGTCGACGCCGCCGCCGATGGCGGTGGGGACGCCGCTCAGCGGGGCTGAACCGTCATCGGTGACATCGGCCGGGGCCGACCGCGGTCGCGGTGCCATCGAGTTACGCGGTGTTATCGGGTTACTCTGGGCCTCGGGCGGGTTCACCGAGGTACCCGCGATCGCAGTCCGGAGATCGACATGAGTAGTGCGGACCCCGGTCACTGGCGGCGGCTCGTCCGCCACTTCACCAGAGATGTTTCCGAACTGGACGCCGAAGACCTGGCCCGCCGTGTTGCGCAGTCCGGCGCGCGGCGCGCCAGCGAATGCAGCTCCGGTCAGGCGGTTACCGTCCTGGGCCGGCTGCGCAGCGGGGAGCACTGCCCCCGGGCTGCGGCGGCTACTCTGGAGGCCGAGCTGTTCGATGGCTCTGAGGCGATTACCTTGGTATGGCTGGGACGGCGGAGAATCGCCGGTATCGAACCTGGCCGTACCGTGAAAGCGTCGGGCCGGATCGCCGTCCGGAACGGCCGCAAGGTCCTCTACAACCCCTATTACGAGCTGCAGCGGAGCTTATGACTCACCCTGTGCCGGAGCGCCCGTCCACCCCCCAGCCCCCCAACGTCGGGACCTTGGCGGTCTCCGAGCCACGCACCCCCACTCTGCTGGAACAGCTGGGTGGGGTCGGGGGTCTGGTGGCCTCTGCCGTCCCAGCGGTGGTTTTCGTCGCGGTGAACCCGTTTGCCGGGCTGCAACCGGCGATCTGGGCATCGTTGGGTATCGCGATCGCGGTGGGGGTGTGGCGGCGGCTGCGCCGGGAACTCCTCCAGCCGGCCGTGTCCGGGATCCTTGGGGTGGCCCTCTGCGCCTTCATCGCCTACCGGACCGGGGAGGCGCGGGGTTTTTTCCTGTACGGCATCTGGTACAGCCTGGTCGCCGGGCTGGCCTTGGCCCTGTCGGTGGCGGTGCGCCGTCCGCTGGTCGGCGTGCTGTGGGCGGTGCTCAACGGCTCCGGGTCCGGGTGGCGCACCGACCGGCACGCCCGGTTCGGCTTCGACGTGGCGACTATAGTCTGGGCGGTGTTCTTGCTGGCCCGTTTTGGTGTGCAGCACCCCCTGTATGTTCACGATCAGACCGGGTGGCTCGGGGTGGCCCGGCTGGCGATGGGCCTGCCGCTGACCGCGGTGGCCGCACTGGTCACCATCTGGGCGATCCGCCGCGCCGTGCGGGTAGCTGGCTAGATCGGGCGGCGGCGCAGCGCCGCTCGCACGTCGGGCTCTACCTCCGCGGCGGCGACGAAGAGTAGCTCGTCTCCACCCTCCAGCGAATCGTCGCCCTGTGGGACGATCACCCGGCCGCCACGCAGGATGGTCACCAGCGCGGCGTTGGCGGGCAACCGCAGCTGCCGCACGGGCTGTCCGGCCAGGGGGGTATCCGCCGGCAGTGTGACCTCGACCAGGTTTGCCTGCCCTTGCCGCAGGGTCATCAACCGTACCAGGTCGCCGACGGAGACGGCTTCCTCGACCATCGCGGCGAGCATCCTCGGGGTCGACACCGCGACGTCCACCCCCCACGCCTCGGTGAACAGCCACTCGTTTCGCGGGCTGTTGACTCGGGCCACGACCCGACGTACCGCGAACTCGGTCTTGGCCAGCAGCGAGACCACCAGATTCACTTTGTCGTCGCCGGTCGCCGCGATCACGACGTCGGAGTGCTCCAGCCCCGCCTCCTCCAGCGAGGCCAGTTCGCAGGCGTCGGCGAGGACCCATTCGGCGCCCTCGACCTCGCTCGGGTCAAGCTGATCGGGATCTCGCTCGATGAGCATCACCTGGTGGCCGAACTCGAGCAGCTCAGCCGCGATAGACCGGCCCACCGCGCCCGCTCCGGCGATGGTCACGCGCATGGCTGCTCCCAAGGTCGGTGGGGTCAGGCGGGTGGGGGTGCGGTGGCTGCCGCGGTGGTGACGTCGGAGATGGTGCCGGAGACGGCGGCGGCGTATACCTGGTCCTCGGCCTGCACCACGGTGTGGTGGCTCGGCAACACTCCAGTTCCGAATCGGACGATGACGGCGATCCGCGCTCCGGTGTGTTCTTCTAGGTCGCCCACGGTGTGCCCGGCCCACTCCTCGTGCAGCGGCAGCTGCAGTACCGCCACCGTGCCCGACGGGTCTCGCCACGCGGTTGCCACGCCGTTGGGCAGCAGCATCCGCAGGAAGCGGTCAGTGGCCCAGGGCACGGTGGCCACGGTCGGGATGCCGAGTCGCTCGTAGACCGCGGCCCGCTTGGGGTCGTAGATCCTGGCGACGACGTGCGCCACCCCGAAGGTCTCCCGGGCCACCCGAGCAGCGATGATGTTGGAGTTGTCGCCGTTGGATACCGCGGCGAACGCTCCCGCCCGCTCGATCCCGGCTTCGACGAGTACCTGGCGGTCAAAGCCGGAGCCGCGGATCTGCTGGCCGTGGAAGTCGGTGCCGAGCCGGCGGAAGGCCTGCAGATTCTGGTCGATCACGGCCACGTCGTGGCCGAGACGTCCCAGTGCGAGGGCTAGCCCAGCACCCACCCGGCCACAGCCCATGATCACGACGTGCACGCGCACTCCCGCCCGATGGTTGCGGGGAAACCGTATCGTCGACGGTGTCGCCGTTCCGCGTCGGGCCGGCTCTGGGCCGTACGCTTTTCGCGTGCCGAAGCTCGTTACCGCGGTCAAACGGATCCTTGTCGGCAGGCCGTTCCGCAGCGAACGGCTCAGCCACACCCTGCTGCCCAAGCGCATCGCGCTGCCGGTCTTCGCGTCGGATGCGCTGTCCTCGGTGGCCTACGCCCCCGAAGAGCTCTTCCTCGTGCTCTCGGTCGCGGGGATCTCGGCGTACTCGTTCGCGTCGTGGGTCGGGCTCACAGTTGCCGTGGTGATGCTGGTGGTGGTCGCCAGCTACCGGCAGAACGTGCGGGCCTACCCCTCAGGCGGTGGGGACTACGAGGTCGCGACGGTGAACCTGGGCGCTTGCGCGGGGCTCGTGGTGGCCAGCGCCTTGCTGGTTGACTACATTCTCACCGTTGCGGTGTCGATCTCCTCGGCGGCGTCGAACATCGGTTCAGCGCTGCCTTTCGTCGCCACCCACAAGGTAACCTTCGCGGTGGTCGCGATCATGCTGCTTACGGTGGCCAACCTGCGCGGGATCCGGGAGTCCGGGACGGCGTTCGCCATCCCCACCTACGCGTTCATGATCGGCATCATGGTAATGCTCGGCTGGGGGTTGGCCCGGGTGCTGCTGTTCGGTGCGCATCTGCATGCCGAGTCCGCGGGTTTCGGGTTGCGGGGTGAGGGCAGCCAACTCTCCGGTGTCGCCCTGGTGTTCCTGGTCCTGCGGGCGTTCTCCTCCGGCTGCGCCGCGCTCACCGGCGTGGAGGCGATCAGCAACGGGGTGCCGGCTTTCCAGAAACCGAAGTCCCGCAACGCCGCCACCACGCTGCTGCTGCTCGGGAGCATTTCGGTGACCATGCTGATGGGCCTGATCGTGCTGGCCCAGCTCACCGGGGTGAAGATAGCCGATGACCCGGCCCGGCAGCTGATCGGCGCGCCGTGGCACTACGTGCAGAAGACCCTGGTGGCGCAGATCGCGCAGGTGGTGTTCGACGGCTTCCCGGCGGCGTTCTACTTCATCACCGCGGTCACCGCGCTGATCCTGGCGCTGGCGGCGAACACGGCGTTCAACGGCTTCCCGGTGCTCGGCTCGATCCTGGCGCTGGACCGGTACCTGCCGCGCCAGCTGCACACTCGGGGTGACCGGTTGGCCTTCTCCAACGGCATCGTCTTCCTGGCCGGCGCGGCGACCGTCCTGGTGATCGCTTTCGGGGCCGAGGTCACTCGGCTGATCCAGCTCTACATCGTCGGGGTGTTCGTCTCGTTCACGTTGAGCCAGACCGGCATGGTGCGGCACTGGAACCGGCTGCTGGCTCGCGAGACTGGCCGGGTAGCGCGTCGCCGGATGCGGCGCTCACAGGCGGTCAACCTGCTCGGGCTGGTGATGACCGGTTCGGTGCTGCTGGTCGTGCTGGCTACCAAGTTCGCCCAGGGTGCCTGGATCGCGATCGCGGCCATGATGGTGATCTTCGTGGTGATGCGGGCGATCCGGAAGCACTACGACCGGGTGTCCGCCGAGCTGGTCCCCCAGGAGATCGACACCGTGCTGCCCTCGCGCAACCACGCGATCGTGCTGGTGGCTACCCTGCACCTGCCGACTCTGCGGGCCCTGGCCTACGCCCGGGCCACCCGTCCTGACGTGCTCGAGGCGGTTACCGTCAATGTCGACGATGCGGGCACCCGGGAGCTGGTCGCCCAGTGGGCGGCCCGCGAGATTCCCGTACCGCTCAAGGTGGTCGAGTCGCCCTACCGGGAGATCACTAAACCGGTGGTCGACTACGTCAAGCGGGCGAGCTCGGACAACCCCCGTAACGTGGTGACGGTGTTCATCCCCGAGTACGTGGTGGGCCATTGGTGGGAGCAGGTCCTGCACAACCAGAGCGCGCTTCGGATCAAGGGCCGCTTGCTGTTCGAGCCGGGTGTGATGGTGACCAGTGTGCCCTGGCAGGCGCGTTCCTCCGCCCGGTTGGCCCAGCGTGCGCAGTTCACCCCGGGCGTGGTGCGCTGGGGCATGAACACCGGTCCCACCGCCAGCACAACCAGCGATACCCCGGGCAATGGCACCCCAGCGGAGGTCGCCGCGGTCAGTCCCCCGCCGCGCCGGGACCAGCGGTCATGACGTATCTGGAGCTCACTGTCGGACCGGTGGGTCATGGCGGGTTCTGCGTCGCCCACCATGAGGGCCGGGTGGTGTTCGTCCGGCACGCGCTGCCCGGGGAGCGGGTCCAGGCGGTGGTGACCGAGGACCGCAGCGGATCCTACTGCCGGGCCGACGCGGTGGCGGTGCTCGAACCCGCGACCGGCCGGGTGCCGCCGCCATGTCCGGCATCGGGACCCGGTGGCTGTGGCGGCTGCGATTTCCAGCACGTTGACCCACGGGTGCAGCGTGAGCTCAAGGCGCAGGTGGTGGCCGAGCAGCTGCGCCGGATCGCCGGGCTGGACGTTGAGGTGACCGTGCGGGAGCTGCCCGGCGGCTCACTGGGCTGGCGCACCCGGACCCGGCTCGCGGTGGACGGGACGGGGCAGCCCGGTTTCCGGGTGCACCGCAGCCATACGGTGCTGCCGGTGCCGGCCTGCCCGCTGGCGGTGCCCGGTTCCCTGGATCCGGTGCTCTCCCGCCGCTGGTGGCCGGGTGGTGAGCTGGAGGTGGTCGCCGACGACGCCCCTGGGGACACTTCTGGGGACGGCACTGGGGTGCACGTGGCGCAGCTGCGCCCGGGCCGGCCGCCGAGGCAGCTTCGTGGCACCGGGCGGGTTGTGCGGCATGCCGCCGGCCGACGCTGGGAGCTGTCCGTGCTCGGCTTCTGGCAGGTGCACCCCGAGGCGGCCGACGCGCTGGCCGCGCTGGTCGGGGAGTGGGCGGCCGCGCCGCCCGGGGGCACGGCGTGGGATCTTTATGGCGGGGTGGGGCTGTTCGCCTCGGTGCTGGCCGGTCAGGTCGGGCGCTCCGGCTCGGTGACCGTCGTGGAGGCATCCCGGCGGGCGGTAGCGGATGGTGCGGTGGCGCTGGCCGACCTGGCGCAGGTGCGCTTCGTCACCGGCCGGGTAGAGCGGGCGCTGGACCAGCTACCGGGACACCCCGACGTGGTGGTCCTCGACCCGCCCCGGTCCGGGGCCGGCCGGGAGGTGGCCCTGGCGGTGGCCGGCCATGGGCCCGCGCGCATCGTCCACGTGGCCTGTGACCCGGCGGCGCTGGCGCGCGACATTGCCGCCTACCTGGAGGGCGGTTACCGACTGCTGGCGGTGCGGGCCCTAGACGCGTTCCCCATGACCCACCACGTCGAATCCGTCGCTGTCCTGGCCCGCTGACCCCCTCCAGTGGAGCGTACGGTCGCCGACCCCGTCGAGGGGGCCTTCTCTCCTAGACTGGGCGCCCGGTGGCGGTCGCGAGCGAAATGGGGGATCCGGTGACCTTGTTGCAGTCGGTGCATAGCCCGCAGGACATCAAGCGCCTTGATGTGGCCGCCTTGACGCTGCTGGCCGGTGAGATCCGCGGATTTCTGGTTGAGAAGGTGTCGCGCACGGGAGGTCACCTCGGTCCCAACCTCGGCGCGGTGGAGCTCACTCTCGCGGTGCATCGGGTGTTCGACTCCCCACACGACCCGGTGATCTTTGACACTGGCCACCAGGCGTACGTGCACAAGATCGTCACTGGGCGGGCCGCGGGGTTCGACCGGTTACGCAAGCGAGGTGGCTTGTCCGGCTACCCGTGCCGGGCGGAGAGCGAGCACGACTGGGTGGAGTCCAGCCACGCCTCGGCCGCGCTGTCCTACGCTGACGGGCTGGCCAAAGCGTTCGCCCATCGTGGATCGCGCCGGCACGTCGTCGCGGTGGTCGGTGACGGTGCGCTGACCGGCGGGATGTGCTGGGAGGCGCTCAACAATATCGCCGCCGGCAAGGACCGTTCGGTGGTCATCGTGGTCAACGACAACGGCCGTTCCTACTCACCGACCATTGGCGGGTTCGCCGAACATCTCTCCATGCTGCGGCTGGAGCCGAGCTACGAGCTGGTGCTCCGCACCGGCAAGCAGGCCCTGGAGCGCACCCCGGTGGTGGGTCGGGCGATCTATGCCGGTCTGCACGCGGCCAAACGAGGCTTGAAGGACGTGCTGGCTCCGCAGATCCTCTTTGAGGACCTCGGGCTGAAGTACCTGGGCCCGGTCGACGGGCACGACCTGCGCACCATGGAGGCCGCCCTGCGCCGGGCCAAGGACTTCGGCGGGCCGGTGATCGTGCACGCGGTGACCCGCAAGGGTAACGGTTACCGGCCCGCGGAAAACGACGCCGCCGAGCTGATGCACCAGGTGAAGGTCATGGACCCCGAGACAGGTGCGCCTCTCGCACCTGTCGGCATCACCTGGACCAGCGTCTTCACCGAGGAGCTGATCAGGCTGGCTGGTGAGCGCGAGGACCTGGTCGCGATCACTGCGGCGATGCCCGGCCCGACCGGCCTGGCCGCCTTCGCCCAGCGTTTCCCCGCCCGCTGCTTCGACGTCGGCATCGCCGAGCAGCATGCGGTCACCTCCGCGGCGGGGCTGGCCCTGGGCGGGCTGCACCCGGTGGTGTCGCTGTACTCGACGTTCCTCAACCGGGCGTTTGACCAGCTGCTGATGGACGTGGCGTTGGTGAGCGCCCCGGTCACTATCACCTTGGACCGGTCCGGCATCACCGGTGATGACGGCGCCAGCCATAACGGCATGTGGGACCTGTCGGTCCTGGGGATCGTGCCGGGGATCCGGGTGGCCGCGCCTCGGGACGCCGACACTCTGCGTGAGGAGCTGGCCGAGGCCGTCGCGGTGGACGACGGACCGACCGCGGTGCGGTTCCCCAAGGGCTCAGTGATCGAGGCGGTGCCGGCGCTGGAGCGCGTCGAGGGGGTGGACGTGCTGGCCCGTCCCGCTTTGGATGACGGGGACGACGTGCTGCTGGTGGGTGTCGGCGCGTTCGCCGCGCTCGCCGTGGATGCCGCCGGACGGCTGGCCGACCAGGGCATCGGGGTCACCGTCGTCGACCCTCGGTGGGTGTTGCCGGTACCTGAGGCGCTGGTGCGGATGGCCGCCCGGCACCGGCTGGTCGTCAGCGTGGAGGATGGTGGCCGGCATGGTGGTTTCGGCTGGTCGTTGGCTGCCGCCCAGCGCGATGCTGAGATCGACGTACCGTGCCGTGATCTTGGCATCCCGCAGCGGTTCCTCGCGCACGGTTCTCGCGATGAGGTGCTCACAGATCTTGGCCTGACCGCGCAGGGCGTCGCCAGGGCGGTGACCGGCTGGGCGGCCGGGCTGATCAGGTCGGGCCGCGAACCCGTCACGGTGAAGAGCCCGGGCACCAGCGGGTAGGCGCATCCGAGCCGTTGCGGCGGCGACGGGGTGTGGCACCGTGGGGGGGTGCGCATTCTGATCGTCGAGGACGAGCAGCCGCTGGCCGATGCGGTTGCTCGTGGCCTCCGCCGTGAGGGCATGGCCGTGGACGTTGCCTACGACGGTGACAGCGGGCATGAGAAGGCCGCCGTGACCCGATATGACGTGGTGGTGCTCGACCGCGATCTGCCCGGGATGTCCGGGGACCGGCTGTGCGCCGAGATCACCGGATCCCGGGCGGTGACTCGGGTGCTGATGCTCACGGCCAGTGCCACCGTGTCCGACCGGGTGGCTGGGCTGTCATTGGGAGCCGACGACTACCTGTCCAAGCCGTTCGCGTTCCCCGAGCTGGTGGCCCGGCTGCGTGCGCTGGGTCGCCGCGCCACCCCCGCGGTACCCCCGGTGCTCAGCGCCGGTGATGTGATGCTCGATCCGTCCCGGCGTACCGTCAGCCGGTCTGGCGCTCCGGTCGAGCTCACTCGCAAGGAGTTCGGGGTGCTCGAGGTGCTGCTCGCCGCTGGGGGTGGGCTGGTCAGCAGCGAAGAGCTGCTGGAGCGAGTCTGGGATGAGAACGCCGACCCGTTCACCACCACGGTGCGGGTGACCGTGATGACCTTGCGTAAGAAGCTTGGTGAACCGGGCATCATCGAGACCGTGGTGGGCTCCGGTTACCGGGTGCCCAGCGCTGACCTTGCACCCGGCTGAGTGGTTGGTGCGGCCTCGTCGGGGGCCGGGGCTGCGGGCCCGGCTTACGTTGCTCGCCACCGGGTTGTCGGCGGCGGTGAGTGCGCTGCTGCTGTGGTTGGGCTGGTTGCTGGTTGGCGGGGTGGTCGCCGCGGTGCCGGACTTGCCGCCGGGCGCCACCGTGCGGGTCGACGGTGTGCCGGTGGCCGCTCGCCAGCTCGGGCAGGCGTTGGCGGAGGCGGCCAGGCAGCGCGTGCTGCAGGCTGGGTCGGTGGCCTTCCTGCTCGCGGTGACCGCGACCGTGCTGCTGGCTTGGGTGATCACCGGCCAGGTGCTGCGGCCGCTGCACGACGTGACCGCTACCGCGCGCCGCCTGTCCGCTGAGTCGCTGGACGAGCGGCTGCGGCTGCCGGGGCCGCGCGATGAGGTGGCTGAGCTTGCTGACACGTTCGACGCGATGCTCGACCGGCTGCAAGCCGCGTTCCAGGCGCAGCGCCGATTTGTCGCTAACGCCAGCCACGAGCTGCGGACACCGCTGGCGGTGGTGCGCACCGAAGTGGACGTCACGCTGGCGGATCCCGCCGCGGATACCGCCGAGCTGCGCCGAATGGCCGCAGTGATCCGGGATGCCACGTTGCGGGCCCAGCAGCTGGTAGACGGCCTGTTGGTGCTGGCTCGGACCGAGGGCGGCGCGCTGCGGGCCCGGGAGCTGGCCGACCTGGCCAGCCTGGCGCGGGCCGCGCTGCGGATCGTCGCGCCCGAGGCTCGCGGCCGAGGCTTGCGGGTGAGCACGCGGATGACGCCCGCCTCGACGGTAGGCGACCCCGCGCTGCTGGAACGGGTGGTGGGCAACCTGCTGGAAAACGCGGTGCGGCATAACGTGGACGGCGGCTGGGTGGAGGTCTGCACGGGTCTGGCGGGACCGTGGGCGACGCTGCGGGTCAGCAGTTCAGGCGTGATTGTCGCGCCCGAGGCGGTGGGCGCGCTGTTCGAGCCCTTCTACCGAGGGGGAGTGGCCCGGACTTCCCACGATGGGGCCGGATTGGGCCTGTCGATCGTCCGCGCCGTGGTGGCCGCGCACGCTGGCACGGTGCACGCTGAACCCGTCCCCGGCGGTGGGCTCACGGTGACGGTGCGCCTGCCGGCCGGGTAGGGGTTTACCCCGCAGCGGATGCGAGGGCTGCGGCGAGGAGGTGAGCGGTCAGTTCGCGCTGCCACCGCCGTGCCCCACCGACGACGAGCTCCCGCTCCACCGTGGCGGTATCGAGTGGTTCAGGGGGCTCCCAGCACAGTCGGCGGACCACATCGGGTGCCAGCAGGTTCTGCAACGGCAGCCGGTGGTGCTCGGCGATCTCGGTCAGTGTTGCCCGCGCCGCGGTGAGCCGGGCCGTCGCGGCCGGGTCCCGATCCGGCCAGCGGTTCAGCGGGGGTGGGCCCTCGCCCTGAGCGCGCAGCGAGGGGAGCTCGCTGGCCGGCAAGACCCTCGCGGCCTGGATCGCGGCCAGCCAGGTCTTGACGTGGCGACGCTGCGAGCGGCCGCTGAACACCGGCCGGGATAGCAGCGCGGCCTCGTCCGGCGGATTGGTCAGTGCCGCGTCGATGATCGCGGCATCGGGCAGCACACGACTCGGGGCGATGTCCCGTCGCTGCGCCAGCCGGTCGCGGGCATACCACAGCTCACGCACCGCGGCCAACTCGCGGGGCTTGTGGATGCGATGCACCCCGGAGGTCCGCCGCCAGGGGTCCGCCCGAGGGATGGGTGGGCCAGCGTTGCGCACTGTCTCGAACTCCGCTGCCGCCCAGTCCGACTTGCCTTGGGCATCCAGTTCGGCGGCTATCGCGGCCCGCAGCGGCAGCAGCAGCTCGACATCCAGCGCGGCGTAGGTCAGCCACTCCGCGGGCAGCGGCCGGTGCGACCAGTCGGCGGCACCGTGTGCCTTCTGCAGGTGGTAACCCAACAGTTCTTCGACCAGTGCCGCCAGACCAACCCGCTCAAGTCCAGCCAGCCGGGCGGCCAGTTCGGTGTCGAATACCGCAGCGGGTGCCAGCCCTAGTTCGGCCAAGCAGGGCAGGTCCTGGGAAGCGGCGTGCAGCACCCATTCCAGCGGGTTGAGCACGTCAGCCAGTTCGGACAGGTCGTCAAGGCCGATCGGGTCGATGAGGATCGTGCCCGCGCCCTCTCTCCGGAGCTGTACCAGATAGGCACGCTGCCAGTAGCGATAGCCCGATGCGCGTTCGGTGTCTACCGCTACTGGGCCGGTGCCGCCGCTGAGCACCGCCACCGCGGTGTGCAGGGCTGCCGCCGTGGTGACCACTGGTGGCACCCCGGCGGCCGGTTCCAGCAACGGGACCGGAGTGGTTTCGGTCAGCGGATGACCCCCGCACGCATCGCGAGGGCGACCATCTGTGCTCGGTCACCGGTGCCGAGCTTGCGTCCGATCCGGGAGAGGTGGCTCTTGACAGTGAGCGCGGACAGGCTCAGCGCCTCGCCGATCTCCTTGTTGGACTGTCCGTTGGCGACCAGTTGAAGCACTTCAACCTCTCTGGCGGACAACTCGCGCGGCGTGTTGTCGGTTCCCGCTACCCGAGTGCCCGACGCGAGGATCGGCGCTACCGAAGGGTCGGCGTATACCCCGCCCTCGAGCACTCGGCGCACGCCGTCGGTGACGACCGAGGGAGACGCCGATTTGAGCAGGTAGGCCTGCGCGCCAGTCTGGAATGCCGTGCGCACGGAGTGCGGGTCGTCGGACGAGGCCAGTACCACGATGCGGGTCCAGCCCCATCCGCGCAGCTCGCCGATCAGGTCCAGCCCACTGCCGTCGGGCAGGGTCAAATCCAGTATCGCCAGATCGCACGGGCCCGATGCGAGGGCTCGCGTCCTGGCCTCGGCCAACGATGCGGCCTCGTGCACAGTGACGGCTCCCATCGTCACCAGACGTGAGGTGATGGCTTCACGCAGTAACGGATGGTCGTCGACCACCAGTACCGTGAACAGTTCATCCCGCGGGTGCGGGACTAATGACGCCGGCACGGCGCCGGATTGCGCTGACCTGACGGTCGCGCCATATCCGACAGCAGCCACGTAGCTACCTCCCTGGAGTCGGTCGTGCCCCCGACCGCACCGGGACCCCGTCCGAGTGACCGCGCCGCCACTCGAGCGAGGATTGGTGTCGTACGGGGCAGACTAGCCGCCCGAGCGGCCTTACGGGGGACCGGTGTGAACCTTCTTGCCGATCTGCCCGCAAAGCCGCCATCGGCGGTCGCCCGATCAGGCGAGTCTTGCCAAGGCGAGGCAACGGCGGTGCCATGCTGGACGACTCACCTCAGGCTCACCACGCCGACCGGGGGGAGCCCGGCGGCTGCCGTCATCAGTTCACAGAACGCTTCGGCATGCGCTGTCAGACTCTCGCCAACGGGGCTCCACGATGCCCGCAGCTCGATGTCGTGGGTCCGCTCAGGTCCGGCGATAGCGCCGAACCGGGCTGACGAGGTCTGGGTGACGGTGCCCCCGAGGGTGGTGTGCTCGGCGCCTGAGCTGCCCAGTGCGTCGGCAAGCCAGGACCAGCTCACCGCGGGAAGCAGCGGGTCACCAGCCAACTCGATGTCCAGCTCGGCGCGGACGAAGCCGACCAGCCGCAGGGTGGCGTTCCAGCCGTCGTGACCCGCCGGGTCGTGCAGGAGCACAAGCCGGCCGGTTGTGGACGCGTGGCCGGTACCGGGAAGCTCAAGACCCCAGGCGTAGGCCCACGGCGCGAGTCGGCGCGGGGCCGGGATCGGCTCGAACCGCATCTCGGCGCGAGGCCGCACCGCGCTGAGCGAGCGCACTGCGTTGCGGAAGATCTCCGGGGCATCCGTCAGGTCGGGCACAGCCAGGTCGGGCACAACCGTCAACTGTAGGAGGACCGTCGCCGACAGTCTCGTTGAAACGCCGCTGTCCAGGACATTCGGCCCAGGAGATTCGGCCTGGGACATCGGAAGAAGGGGCTGGTTCCACAACCGGGGGACAACCCGTGCGACGATACCGACTGAGATGACCAAGACAGGCGCACCGACCACCGCCCGCCGGCTGCTTCCCGACGCGCCGCTGCTGCTTGCCGCCCGGGGTGAGCGCCCGGATCGTCTGCCGGTGTGGTTCATGCGGCAGGCCGGGCGGTCGCTGCCGGAGTACCGCAAGCTGCGGGCTGACCAGCCGATGCTGCAGGCCTGCCTGACTCCCGAGCTGGCGTGCGAGATAACGCTGCAGCCCGTGCGCCGGCACGGAGTGGACGCCGCGATCCTGTTCAGTGACATTATGGTGCCGCTGTACGCGGCGGGAGTCGGGCTGGACATCGTGCCGGGAACCGGTCCGGTGGTGGAACGCCCGATACGGAGCGCCGCTGACGTCATGGCGTTGCCGGCGCTGGAACCTGATGCGGTTGCCCCGGTTGCCGCCGCAGTGCGGCTGCTGCTCGCTGAACTGGGTCAGACCCCGTTGATCGGCTTTTCCGGGGCCCCATTCACCCTGGCTTCCTACCTTGTCGAGGGCGGGCCGAGCCGGCACCACGAGCGCACCAAGGCGCTCATGCACTCCGAGCCCGACGTGTGGCACGCGCTGCTGGACCGGCTCGCCGAGCTCACCCTGACCTTCCTCGGGGTGCAGGCGGCCGCCGGGGTGGACGCGGTTCAGCTGTTCGACTCCTGGGCGGGCGTGCTGTCCGAACGGGAGTACCGGCAGTTCGTGCTCCCGCACTCGGCGCGGGTGCTGGCGGGCCTGGCCGGCACCGGGTTGCCGCGGATCCACTTCGGGGTAGGCACCGGGGAACTGCTCGGCGCGATGACCCACGCCGGCGCGGACGTCCTTGGCGTGGACTGGCGGATCCCCCTGGACGTCGCCGCGCGGCGAGTGCGGGCCGCCCGACCGCACGGCCCGATCGTGCTCCAGGGCAACCTCGACCCGGCGGTCTTGCTGGCCGGCTGGCCGGCCGTCGAGGCGCAGACGCACCGGGTGATCGCTGAGGGGGGCGCAGCCGACGCCCACGTGCTCAACCTCGGTCACGGCGTCCTGCCGGACACCGACCCGGACATGCTGACCCGCATCGTGGAGCTGGCGCACTCGCGGTGAGCGGCGCTGCATTGTCGCGCGGGTGTCGGGTCGCCGTCGTCGGTGGGGGGATCTCCGGGCTGGCTGCGGCATACCGGTTGCGCAC
>JBOHFY010000407.1:0-21991 GCA_050699895.1 Pseudonocardiaceae bacterium | reverse complement strand
GTGAGGTTGCCGGCCATCACGTTGACCGAGTCGGTGAGGTCGCGCCAGGTTCCGGCCACCCCGGGAACCTGCGCCTGGCCACCCAGCTCGCCCTCGCTGCCGACCTCGCGGGCCACCCGGGTGACCTCGGCGGCGAACGCGGAGAGCTGGTCCACCATGGTGTTGAGGGTGTTCTTGAGCTCCAGAAGCTCACCGGACACCTCGACGGTGATCTTGCGGCTGAGATCGCCTCGGGCTACCGCGGTGGCCACTTGGGCGATGTCGCGGACCTGTGCGGTGAGGTTGCCGGCCATCACGTTGACCGAGTCGGTGAGGTCCCGCCACGTCCCGGCCACCTCGGGGACGTTCGCTTGGCCGCCCAGCCGGCCCTCGGTGCCGACCTCGCGGGCCACTCGGGTCACCTCAGCGGCGAACAGCGACAACTGGTCGAGCAACTTGTTGACGGTGTGCCTCAACCGGGCGAAGTCGCCTCGCAGGAGCTGGTCAGACACCCGTGAGGACAAGTCGCCCTCGGACACTGCGGCCAGTACCCTCGCCAGCTCGGTGGTCGGCCGGGTCAGGTCGTCGATCAGGCCGTTGACCGCCGCGGCGGCCAGCGACCACCCGCCGCCGCCTTCATCGACGAGCCGCTGGCCGGTCCGGCCTTCCTGGCCGACCGCCTCGCGGACTGCGACCAGCTCGCCGACCAGCGACTGGTTGCGCTGCGCGATCTGGTTGATCACGGTTGCGATCCGGCCGGTAAGGCTGGTGTCGGTGACCACCAGGCGACGTCGGAAGTTGCCGTCGCGAAGATCCTCCAGAGCCCCGAGGATTCGTTCCAGCGCGGCGAGGTCGAGCGGATCGCGCCGCTCCGATTCCGTGGCCGACACGGGCTGCGCGCTCACAGTGAGCCTCCCAGAACATCACGGTGCTTAATGCGCGCAGCGTGCCACGATTGGCCTTGGGTCGCGACTGGAGCACAGTATGGGGGCACAGGCTTGGGAACACACCGGTGCAGCGGGCTACCCTCATCGCGGCGTGATCGGATCGGGTGAGGAGATGCGATGGCATCGGAGGCGGACCCCGTTGCCGATCTGCTGATGCCGGAGCTGGCCGGACTACTTGACGACATTGACCAAGCCGTGATCGTGCAAGACTCCTCGGGCCGGATCCAGCTGCTCAACGCGGCGGCTCGCCGGTTGTTCCCGGAGGCGTGCCTCGGCGATGGGTTCGCACCCGTTGCCATCGGGCGTCGGGTCAGCGGGCGGCAGCGGCGGCTCGCCGATGGCTGGCAAGCCTGGGTGATCAGCGACCTCGGCCGGGACACCGCGGGTCGTGACACCAGACTCCAGCCGGCTGACCGGCGGGACTTCATGCTGAAGGCGAGCCGAGAGCTGGCGGCGGGGGTGGGGCACGATACGGCGGTAGCCGCCCTGGTCAGGTTGGTCGTCCCCGTCGTGGGGGAGCGGGCCGCGGTGCTCCTGCCGGCGCCGAGGGCCCGGGTGTCCTGGTGGCGCTTTGCCGGCGGGCTGGCCGAGCCGGCTCATGGCATAGCGCGGGCGCCGGCTCCGCGAACGGCCCCGGTACTGGCCAGCGCGCTGCGCGGAGCCAGTGCGGACACCACCACGGTGCCGCCCGGCGAGCTGGCCGAGCTGGCCGCGGTGCTCGGACCCGACGTCACGCAGCGGGCCCCGGTCGTGGCGGCACTCCTGCGGGGACCGGAGCGGGCCGAGGGGCTGCTCATCGTGGTCCGGCCCATCGCGGCCACCTTGCTCGCTCAGCTGGCGGCGCTGGCCGGGCCGGCGATCGGCGCCGGCCGCCGGCGGCGCGAGCAGGCCAGCGCGCTTGCTCAGCTGCAGGCCCCACTGCTGCCACCGCGGCCGGACACGCTGCCCCAGCTGCCCGGGGTGCAGCTCGGCGTGGCCTACCGGGCGGCCGGTGACCTGGCGGTGGGCGGTGATTTCTTCCTGGTCCGTCCCATTCGTGACGGGGGCGCCCTGTTCGGGCTCGGCGACGTGTGCGGCAAGGGCGCTGAGGCCCTCGCGGAGAGTGGCCGGGTGCAGCACTCACTGGCCGCCCTGATGGTTATCGAGCAGGACCCGACCCGGTTGCTGTACCTGCTCAACCAGGCACTGCTGGCCAGCGGGCGGACTGTCTTCACCACGCTGGTGCTCGGCGCGCTGCGGCCCGACGGCGTCGGGTGCCGGCTTACGCTCGCCGCCGGCGGCCACCCCGCACCCATGGTGTTGCGCGGCGGCGGCCAGGTCGAGGAGGTCGGGGTGCCCGGAACGGTGGTGGGCATCCTGCCCGATGCCCGTTTCGGCCGGACCACGATCACGTTGGCGCCGGGGGAGACCTGCCTGCTCTACAGCGACGGCCTCACCGAGGCCGGCCGGGTCACCGGGGCGGGTCAGGAGCAGTTCGGGCCGGCCCGGCTGGCCGCCTGCCTGCGTGACTGTGCCGGGATGACCGCGCAGGCGGTGGCAACTCGCGTGGAGCGCACCGTCACCGACTGGCTGGGCCGCAACGACGGCGACGACCTCGCCGTGCTCGCGGTTCGCGCCATCGAACGCGGTGCGTAGCCAGCACACCGGCGGGGTACCCCCCAACCCGTCTGAGGCCCGCGCGGACCTGACCTCTATCGTGACGAGCGTGGAGAGCGACTACCCCGCCGACATCATCGGCTTGCGGGTTGCCGAGCATGGTCCCGATGCGCGTGTGGTTACTGTGACCGGGGAGGTCGATACGCTCACCGCGCCGAAACTGGCCAGCTTCCTGAACGAGCAGCTTTCCGCCGCTCGCGTCGTGGTGGTGGACCTCGACGGTGTGGAATTCCTGGGGTCCGCCGGGCTGTCCGCATTGTTCGAGGCGAACGAGCTCGCTACCCGCGAGCGCCGCGCCCTGCGGCTGGTGTGCCACTCCCGAGTCGCCAACCGGGCCTTAGCGGCAACCGAGTTGCGGGACCAGTTCATCTTCGCTGACACTGTGCCCGATGCCCTGACGAACTCGGGTTAAGTCGTGGCCCGGGACGGGGTTTGGCTCACACCGGCATCGGGAACACAGCGGGCACGATCGGATGCGCCAAGGAGTGTTAGGGAGATCACGATGGTCGCTGCAGCCGGGAGCGTCGGATCAACCGGCGCCACGATGGACACGGCCCGAGCACGGTGACGTACGTGGATCGAGACCGCGCGACCCCCCACGGCGGCGCCCGACCGGTGCATCCCGCCCATGAGGAGTCGGCGCTGTCCGTCGAGCTGCGCACGACGGCCAGCCCCAGCGCGATTCCCACGATCCGCACGGTCGCCGCCGATCTCGCCGCGCGCGCTGACTTCGATCTTGACTCGATTGACGACCTGCGGATGGCGGCTGATGACCTCTGCGCCATGCTGGTCCGGATCGCCGCCGATAACGCGACGTTGAGCTGTCGGTTCACCGTCGCGCCGGAGCGAATGGAGATTGCCGCCGACGTTGAGGTCGACGCCGTGGCGGATCCGCCACCCACCGGGTCGTTCGGCTGGCGGGTGCTGGAGTCTCTCGCGGACCAGGTCAGCGCCGTGTCCCTGCCCGCTGAGCCTGGCCGGGGTAGCCGGGTGCGCATCACCGTGGTGAAAGACGTCGTGCGGGCGCAACAGCCGTGACTCCGTCCGTGTCCTCGGTCGGCACCGAACACGGGGAGTACGCGCATCTGGTTCCGCTGCAGCGCCATTACAGCGAGCTTGCGCCCGAGGACCCTCGGCGGCAGCGGTTGCGCGAGCAGCTGATCAGTGGTTATCTCCCGGTGGCCGAACATATCGCGCGCCGGTTCGCTGGTCGCGGTGAGCCACTGGAGGACCTGGTCCAGGTCGCCACCGTGGGGTTGATCAATGCCGTGGACCGCTTCGAACCCGATCGCGGCAGCGATTTCTTCTCTTTCGCGGTACCGACGATCACCGGTGAGGTACGCCGGCACTTCCGTGACCACGGCTGGTCGACGCGGGTGCCGCGACGGCTGAAGGACTTGCACATCGCCATCAGGGGCACGCTCGCGGAGCTGTCCCAGCAGCTTGGCCGCGCTCCCCGCCCCAGCGAGATCGCTGAGCAGTTGGGCGTGCCGCTCTCGGAGGTGATCGAAGGGCTGCAGGCCGGGGAAGCGTACCGAAGTTCGTCTCTGGATGAGATGCTCGGCTCCGGGGAGGGCAACGCCACCCTGGGTGAGTCCATCGGCGGCCTGGACGCCGAGCTGGCCCTGATCGACGACCGCGAGGCGTTACGCCCGTTGCTGGCCGAGCTCGCGCCCCGGGACCGAACGATCCTGACACTGCGGTTCTTCCGCCACCTGACCCAGACCCAGATCGCCGAACAGATCGGTATCTCGCAAATGCACGTCTCGCGAGTGCTCCGCCAGACGCTGGCATTCCTACAAGAGCGGATGGCCAGCTCAGATTGATTGCTCCGCGTCGCGTGTCGTTGTTTCGATGCGCTCGCGCTGGGTACTCCCTCATCATGAGCGTCTCTGCGGCTCGCGGAACCAATGAGTGCCTCGCGGCTCGCGGAATTCTCGGCACCGGCCGGTCAGCGGTACTCCGCGCCGGCCGGTGCCTACCAGTTGAGTCGAGCAGGAGGATGACGTGCGCGACAAGGAGTTCATCAGCGAGGTCCAGGCTCGCGCGGGGTTGACCGCCCGAGATGAAGCCGAACGCGTCACCCGCGCGACGCTGGCGGTTCTTGGTGAGCAACTGCCGGACAGCGTGGCCGGTCCGGTTGCGGCTGCCCTACCGGAGCGGCTTGGTGAGCATGTGTGGGCCCAACGACTGCGGTCGCGCGCTGCTGCGGCCCAGGCAGGTCGGCTGAGCTCAGGGGTAGCGCGAGGCGAGGGTAGCTGGCTTGGCGACGAAACCATCGCTGACGCCGATATCGACGGTCTCCCTCAGTAATGCGAGCGGCATGCGCCAGCGGGTGTGGAGTAACGAACACGCACGTCGGAACATTGATTCGCCTGTATTGTCTGGTTTATTGGTATCGCCGAGAAGGCCGGACCCTAGGCTGAGGCCCGTTCGGTTGAGTGGTGTGAGGCGGCGAGATCCCGTGGGCTAGTGGGGTGGGGGAGGTCACCGGGACCGGTGAGACAGCAGAGGTTTCCTGGTCGGGCGCAGTGGCGCTGTTCTGGCTGAGGGCGAGCGTCGTGCTGTTCTGGGGCGGCGCGAGGTTTCCGTCGTTGACGGTGTCGGCGACACCCAGCACCGCGCCACAGGCCAGCACCATGCAGGCGATGACGGCCGCCCTGGCGGTGCGGGTGGTGGCCGGTGGCGGCAGATCGGTCTCGCGTCGGCGGCTCGCCTCGGCGACGCTGCGTAGGCGGGGGTCAGCGCCGATCCAGGCGATCAGGGCCCTGGCTGGAGGCCCGGATCCAGCCTTACGACGATGGCGGGGAGTCAGTGCGTGCACGTAGGTCTCCGAGTGCGTCAACCCCGCCTCAGCTACGTGGATACGCCGCTCCGACTTCGAGCCGGCAGCGCGGTGCTGTCACTCAGGTGAACTCTGGGTAGAACATCTTCTGTTCATCGTGGCACTTGGATCACCCATAAGGAGGTATTCTCGTGCCAGTGCTCACTGACGGGAACTTCATGCCGGCCCGCGCGACCTTTACTCCATGCGAGAAAGGGTTCATGAGCGCCACCACGGTAGTTCCGGTTAGGCCGGTGTGTCGGACGGTGGTTGCCGTTCTCCCGTCGGTTACCACGCCACTGTCCGTGACGGCGTCAGACTGCCGAGTCCGCTGGAGCGGGGCCGCGTGTCGACTGTGCACCGCATCCGCCGGAGAGAAACGTAAAATTTACGCGATCAGAAAAATGATCACTTGCGGCGCGTGAACGACAGGTGTACTGATATGGGACAGAAGGGGCGGAGAAGGTGAGTGTCATGCGGACCACGTTCCACGTCGAGCTCGACGAGCTGATCACCGACCTCGCGAGGATGGCCCGGCTGGCCGCTCAGATGGTGATCAATGCGTCGATCGCGCTGCATCAGACTGATCTCACGCGCGCTGGACTGGTCATCGCTGACCGTGATCGGATGAACGCGATGCACGCTGACACGGAGCGGCGCTGCATCGCTTTGCTCGCGTTACAGGCCCCGGTAGCGGGGGACTTGCGGGTGGTGGTCGCGGCCTTGCATGCGGTGGGTCACCTGAATCGAATGGGTAATCTTGCTCGACACATCGCCACCGTGGCCCGGCTCAAGCACCCGAATCCGATGATCTCCGGCACGGTCCGGCCGGTGCTCGCCCGGATGGGCCTGCTTGCCGGCCAGCTCGCCGAGGACGCCGCGACCGCGATCGAGCACCAGGACCCGCTGTCCGGCTGCCGGCTGGCCGCGGCGGACGGGGAGGTGGACGCGCTGCTCCGCCACCTGTTCAGGATCCTGGTCGCCGAGGACTGGTCACACGGCGTGGAACAGGCCGTGGATGCCGCTCTGATCGGCCGTTATTACGAGCGCTTCGGTGACCACGCGGTGGCCATCGCGCAACAGGTCTGCTACATGACTACCGGGTGGATACCCGAGCCCGAGGACTGGGACACGGCCAGCAGTCCAGCCTCGTGCGCACCATGACGCTCGTGGGCACCAGCGTTGCCGATCTTTATCACTCGAAAAAGAGCATAGTCAACACTTGTGAGTGATGACAAAATCGTTATGTAACGATACGTAGCCGTCTCTTGTGGGGTTGGTGGTAATCCCCCCGTCGCCTGCTGGACCTTTGCCGTTCACCTTCGGGGGGCAGCGTCCCCCCAGTCACATCGGCGTGTACAGGAGGCGTGATGGCGTCAGCTCGGTTCCAGGTGGTCTCGGTGGCGCGCGTGAAGCACGTGCCGATTCCACCCGAGTCGGATGCCGACGCCGGATCGGCGGCGGAGCCGATACCACCGCGGGATCGGGCGTTCACCTGGCGGTTCATGTCCGCCAACAACCGCAGTCTCGCCCGATCGGCACAGGCCTCGCCCGACGTGGAGTCCTGCCTCGCGACGATTCGCGTCTTGCAGGAATGCTTGCCGCGCGTGGTGTCCGAGACGGTGCGAAACGGGCACGGGCAGTGGGTGTGGCGGGTTCGCTTGGCCGACGAGGTCATCGCTACCGCGGCTCGCAGCTATCCGCGTCAAGTCCGCGCCCGGATGACGTGCGAGGCGTTCTTGCAGCTGGTTGGCGAGCTGGGGGGCGGCGCCCCCGTGCAGGTCATGTACCGGTGACCACCGTCGTGCTGGTGCCCACGCCCGGCCAGGCGGGCCCGCCGGAGTCGGCGCGGCGGGTGCCCTCCGCCTCCGGCGGCGCGGATCGAGTCTTCCGGCTCGCGCTGCTGGGCGCCGGTCTGACGGTTTTGTTGATTACGGTCGCGATCGGGGTGTTCCTCCTCGACAAGGGCTACCCGGCGCTCGCCGAGGCCGGCCTGAAGTTCTTCGCCACCCAGGCCTGGGACCCCGACCACCACAACTTCGGCATCGCGGCATTGATCCCCGACACGCTGCTGATCGCCGTGGTAGCGGTCATCTTCGCGGTGCCGCTGGCCACCGGGGTGGCGCTCTACATCTCCGAGTACGCGCCGCGGCGGCTGCGCCCCGCCTTGATCAACACGCTTGACCTGATGGCCGCGGTGCCCGGCGTGGTGTACGGGCTGTGGGGCTTCTTCTCCCTCGAGCAGAACGTCATCCCGCTGTCCAGGTTTCTCTCGTCGCACTTCGGCTGGCTCCCGTTCCTGGCCATCCCCGACGCGAACCCCAACGACCCGTTGCAGACCCTGACCGTCTACGAGAACTCGACGTTTATCGCCGCGATCGCGGTGGCGCTGATGATCATGCCGATCATCAGCTCGTTGATGCGGGAGTCCTTCGCGCAGGCTCCGGCCGGGGAACGTGAGGGCGCCTACGCGCTGGGCGCCACCCGGTGGGGGATGATCCGCAGCGTCGTGCTGCCGTTCGGCTGGGGCGGGATGCTCGGCGGCACGATGCTCGGGCTGGGCCGGGCGCTGGGCGAGACGATCGTTGTCTACATGCTCATCAGTCCGGTCTTCCGGATCCAGCCGGAGATCCTGCGCAGCGGCGCGAACTCGGTGTCGGCACTGATCGCGCAGTAGTTCGGTGAGGCCAGCCCGTTCGGGCTGTCGGCCTTGTTCGCCGCCGGGCTGGCGCTGTACGCCCTCGCCCTCGTGGTCAACTTCGGCGCGTCGGCGGTCATCGGGCGCACCCGCTCTGGCCAGCTGAGCGAGACCTGAATGACGACGACCCCGCGCGCCGCCGAGGCCCGTCGCGTGACCTCGCCCCGCGGTCCCTCGGATGATATCGCGCTTGCCGGGGCGGGTGTGGCCGCGCTGAGCCTGGCCGCTCTGCTGGCCACCCGGGTGATCCCCTCGGTCAACCTGGGCGGCTTCGTGGTGATCGCTTACGTGCTGTTCCTAGTGCTGTATGGGGTGCTGGTGTCACTGGAGGACGACGGCCGCACGGTCCGGGACCGGCTGGCCTCCGTCGCCGTGCACAGCCTGGCCGTGCTCGCGCTGCTCGACGTCGTCGGCTACACGTTCTGGCGTGGGCGCGAGGCGCTGCCGCACCTGAATTTCTTCACCACCGACATGCAACTCGCCGGCCCGCTGGACCCGCTCACCGTCGGCGGCATTCTGCACGGCCTGGCCGGCACGCTCATCGAGATCACGATCGCGCTGCTGATCACCGGGCCGCTGGGGCTGGTCGGCGCGGTGTATCTCAACGAGGCCAGCGGGGTGTTGGCGCGCTTCGTGCGTACGGTCGTCGTGGCGATGACCGCGCTGCCCGCCGTTCTGGCGGGGCTGTTCATCTACGGGTCGTTGATTCTCACCCTGGGGTTTGTCAAGTCCGGTCTGGCCGCCGCCCTGGCGATCAGCGTGATGATGTTGCCGGTCATCATCCGGGCCTCCGACGTGGTGCTCCGGCTGGTGCCCGGGTCGCTGCGGGAGGCCGCGTTCGCGATGGGCGCGTCGCGGTGGCGCACGGCGTGGCACGTCGTGCTGCCGACCGCTCGCTCCGGCCTGACCACGGCGGTGTTGCTGGCGGCGGCGCAGGGGCTCGGCGAGACGGCGCCGGTGCTGATCACCGCCGGCTTCGGTTCCGGTCTCAACCTCAACCCGCTGTCTGGGCCGATGGACTCGTTGCCGTTGATCACTTTCATTTTCTCCCACTCGCCGGAGCCGGCGATGATCGCCCGCAGTTTCGGTGCCGGCACTGTGCTGCTGGTGTTGGTGCTGGTGCTGTTCGGGCTGGCCCGGGTGCTCGGGGGGGCCAGACATGCCACCTAGGAGCATGGTGCGCGGGACGCTGAGCCAGCACCGGCTGGCCGTCCTGGTCGTGGTGCTGGCCATCGTGGCGGGGACGCAGGCCCTGCTCGCGCCGCGCGCCGACGCGGCGGGAAGCTACGTCCCGATCAGCGGCTCCGGCTCGACCTGGAGTGAGAACGCGCTGGACCAGTGGCGCAGAAACGTCGCCAGCCTCTATGACATCACGGTGAACTACGCGCCGGTCGGCTCGACCACCGGCCGCGGCGACTTCCGGGCCGGCCAGGTTGACTTCGCCGTCTCGGAGATCCCTTACGGCCTCACCGATGGCGGGACGCTCGACCCGCTGCCAGCGCGGGCGTTCGGGTACATGCCGATCGTCGCGGGCGGCACCTCGTTCATGTACAACCTCAAGATCGGCAATAACCGGGTGACGAACCTGCGGCTGTCCGGCGAGACCATCACCAAAATCTTCACCCAGGTGATTACCAACTGGTCCGACCCGCGGATCAAGGCCGACAACCCGGGGCTGACCCTGCCGGCCATCAAGATCGTTCCGGTGGTCTACTCCAACGGCTCGGGCACCACCGCTCAGTTCACCGCCTGGATGGCCAGCCAGTACCCGGCCCTGTGGGACGGCTATTGCCACCGGGCCGGCTGCGGGTTCACCTCTTTCTACCCGCCTGGCAACGGCGACATGGTGGCCAAGAACCAGTCCCAGGGCGTGGCGGGGTTCGTCGCCCAGGACTCCAGCGCGGGCGCGATCACCTACGTCGAGTATTCCTACGCCCGCAACGCGGGCTTCCCGGTGGCGAAGATGCTCAATGCGGCGAACTACTACGTCGAGCCCAAGGCGGGCAGTGTCGCCGTCGCGCTGCTCGCCGCGAAGATCCACTCCGATCTCACCCAGGACCTCAGCCAGGTCTACGTCAACCCCGACCCCCGCGCCTACCCGCTATCCAGCTACAGCTACATGATCATCCCGAAGGACGCCACCCAGAACTTCGACACCAACAAGGGGCGCACGCTGTCTGAGTTCGCCGCCTACTTCCTCTGCGAAGGGCAGCAGCTGGCCGATGCCCTGGGCTACTCGCCGCTGCCGATCAACCTGGTGCAGGACGGGGTCGATCAGATCAACCAGATCCCCGGCTCGACCCAGAAACTCAACCGCAACAACCTGACTGGGTGCCACAACCCGACGGTCGCCCCGGACGGGGGAAACCTGGTGGCCGAGAATGCGCCGCAGCCTGACCCGTGCGACCGGTCGGGAGCCTCGACGCAGTGCGCCACCGGTACCGGCGGGGCGCACCAGTCGACACCGACCAGCGGTGGCGGCACCGCTGGGGGGCAGGTGCTGGGAGCGGCGGGGGGTCGGCTGGCGCAGCGGGCGGCACCGGCGGGACGGCCTCCGGCGGCGCCACCGGGGCGCTCGCGGCCGGAACCAATCCGAGCGGCGCCGTGACCGGGACGGTCGACCCGGACACCGGGCAGGTGACCGGTGGCTCGTCGCCGGTGAGTGGCTCCGGCGCCGTCGCCGTGCCGGTGTCCGTCGATGTCGCCGACAACCGGCGGCAGATGGTGTTGGCGGGCGTGGCCACCGTCCTGCTGCTCGGGCTGGTGCTCGGGCCACCGCTGGTGGCGCGCGCGATGCGCAGCCGGTAAGGACCCCAGGAAGGGCCCCAGGAAGGACCACTGCCATGAGCGGGCGAGGGATGGTGGCGGCGCTGCTGGCGATGGTGCTGAGGCGGCCGTGATCAGTGTCCTGCCCAGCTTCCCGCCGGCCTCCGCCGCTGTCGCGGATCCAGCGTCATCCGGCTCGGCGATGACGGTGTCCGGAAAGGGTGAGTCCGCGAACCTCAAGGTCACCGTCAGCCAGACCAAGAACCTGATCAACCAGACGGTCACCGTGTCCTGGAGCGGCGGCCCGCCGACGGTGCCGGCCGGCGGCGAGTTCGGCGCCGATTACCTGCAGATCATGCAGTATCGGCGTGCCGGTGCTGGTCGCGCTGGGCCTGACCGTGTTCGACGAGACGGCGGCGCTGCTGCCGAACCTGCTGTGACCGACCCGGAATCGAGGAGCCCTGACGCCATGCCTTCTCACGCCATAACCACAGTCATGCCCACCACGCAACCGCGGGCCGTTCGGAGGACCGGTGAGCTGGCCACGATCGAGGCGCGATCGGTCTCGGCGTGGTTCGGTGACCGCAAGGTGCTCGACCGGGTGTCGCTGGTCATGCCGGCGGAATCGGTGACTGCCCTCATTGGGCCCTCCGGCTGCGGCAAGTCGACCTTCTTGCGGATCCTCAACCGGATGCACGAGCTGATCCCGAGCGCGACGCTGTCCGGCGAGGTGCTGCTGTCCGGCTCGGACATCTACGACACGCGCTGGAAGCTCACCGATGCCCGGCGGGCGGTGGGGATGGTCTTCCAGAAGCCCAACCCGTTTCCCGCGATGTCCATCGCGGACAACGTGACGGCCGGGCTGAAGCTCACCGGGATCAAGGCCTCTCGCGAGGAACGCGAAGACCTCATTGAGGAGTGCCTGACCAAAGCAGGGCTGTGGACCGAGGTGCGAGACCGGCTGCGCCAGCCTGGCGGCGCGCTGTCGGGCGGCCAGCAGCAACGGTTGTGCATCGCGCGCTCGCTGGCGGTGCGCCCCCGAGTGCTGCTGATGGACGAGCCCTGCTCGGCGCTGGACCCCACCTCGACCCGGCGCATTGAGCAGACCATCACTGAGCTCGCGCATGAGGTGACCATCGTGATCGTCACCCACAACATGCAGCAGGCGGCCCGGGTCTCCCAGCGGAGCGCGTTCTTCCTCGCTGAGGCGGGCACGCCGGGCGTCATCGTCGAGGCCGGGCCCACCGCGACGGTCTTCGGCTCGCCGTCGGACCCCCGCACCGCCGACTACGTCAACGGCCGCTTCGGCTGACCCGCAGGCACGCGGCATCGACTCGAGAGGACGGCATGACCCACCGCGACACCCAGGAGTACCGGCCGCCGGTGGTGCACGGGCGTCGCACGCGCGTCATCGCGGCTTTGATCGGTCTCCTGATCAGTGTGGGGGTGCCGGTCGTGATCCTGGGTGCTCCCGGGCTCACCGCCGATGGGCGGACCGTTGCCCCCGACGACCGGCCGGGTTGTCACCTGCCTTGGGCTGTGCTGGCCGGGATTGGGGAGGTCGAGTCCGGCCACGCCAGCGGGGGGCGGGTGGACGCCGCCGGCACCACCCTCGGACCGATCCTGGGCCCTCAGCTGGACGGATCATTGGGCACGGCCGCCATTCCAGACACCGACCACGGCGTGCTGGACGGAGACCCGGTCTGGGACCGCGCGGTGGGCCCGATGCAGTTCATCCCCTCCAGTTGGCGCGGCTGGGGCGTCGGGAGCCCGGACAACATCTACGACTCCACCCTCGCGGCTGGTCGCTACCTGTGCGCCGGGGGCGCTGACCTGTCCGACCCGGCGCAGCTGCACGCGGCTGTCTTGCGGTACAACCACTCAGCGGCCTATGTGGACATTGTGCTGCGAT
Organism: Pseudonocardiaceae bacterium; assembly: GCA_050699895.1. Lineage (GTDB taxonomy): Bacteria > Actinomycetota > Actinomycetes > Mycobacteriales > Pseudonocardiaceae. The sequence continues at coordinate 9,209 of JBOHFY010000407.1, read as the reverse complement.
GGGCCCACACCTACCTGAGCCGTGTCATCCCCACCCCGTCCGTGCCGGGGCTAGCACCACCAGGCACCAACGACGGCCGGCCGATCGTCGCTAGTGGTGCCCCACCGGCGGTGGTCGTAGCGCAACCCACTCCGCTGGCGGCGGCGCCCTTCTCGGCGACCACCACGACGCCTCCGGTGACCACGACGGACCCGGTGACCACCACGCCCCTGCCGTCTCCCTCGTCGACGACCGATCCCCTATCAACGGCTGCGCCGCCAGCGGGACCGTGAGCGTTCCGCACGTAGTTGCGTGAACCGCACCGTGGATGGCTTCGAGTCGATCGCTGCGCTCGAACGATGGCTCGACGCGAGTGACGGCAGGTCCGAACACGAGACCGCGATGCGGCTGATGAAGCTGCCTTCACTCGCCCCGTCCGGCTCAGATGCGACGGTGATCTCGTCCTGGGCAATCGTTGGGTACCTGGCCGCTGGGCTGCCGGTATCGCCCGTCCGGGGGGTGTTTCAGGGCAGCAATGCCCGCTGCGATCGTTCGGTCACGCTCGGACGCTAATCCAGCACACCGGGGATGCCGGCTAGTAGCCTGGTGGGTGCGCCCTCACCGAGGCGTAGCGCCCCGAGGCGACGGCCCCGGGGCGGTGGTGAGGGGCCGGCCGCGGTGAACGACGGTGCCGCGGTGAATGAAGGTGGCACAGTGAATAAAGGTGGCACAGGGGACGCTGAGGACGTAGTGGACGTGCGCGGGATCGGCTGGCGGGTGCGGCGGATCCGCGAGTCCCGTGGCAAGTCGCTGCAGGTGATCGCCGGGCTCGCGGGGATGAGCACCTCGACCTTGCACCGAATCGAGCACGGTCGGCATGCGGTGACCCTCTCGGAGATTGTGCGGCTGGCCGCCGCGCTGCAGGTCCCTCCCTCCGAGCTGACCAAGCTGCCGGTGCCCGCCCCGGCCAATGGGCACAGTGACTCGGCTACCGAGGCGGTGCGCCTGGCGCTGGATGCGATCGAGGTCGGGCGCCCTGGTGGTCTGGTGGTGCCGGTGGCAGTGCTGCGGGATCAGGTGGCCCGGATCCTCGTCCAGCGGCGGGCCTGCCAATTCACCCAGGTCGCCACTGACCTGCCCGGGTTGATCCGTAATCTGCACACCACCCTGGCCACCGGTGCCGACCATGCCGAGCTGCTGGAGCTGGCTGTCTCCCTGCATGTCCACGTCACTCGCCTGTGGCTGGGCCGCGTGGCGGCGCCTGATGACCTGGTTCGCCGGGCCGTGTTCCTGGCTCGGCGCCTGGCCCACGAGCGCGATGACGTCACCACTGTCGCCGTCGCCGGATTCAGCGTGGCCGACACGCTGCTATCCGGCGGAGCGATCGAGCCGGGGCGGGCTGAACTCGATTCGATCACCCTGCCGCCGACTACCGCCGGCACCGCCGGTCTGGTGTGCGCCGTCACCTCGGTCCACGCCCACGCCGCCCTACTGGATGGCCGTCCCGGCGAGGTGGCCGAGCTGATGAATGCCGCCGCGGAGCTGGGCGAGCGGTTCGGGGGCGAGACCGACTCCGTGGGATTCGGGCACCCGGGGGCCGACGTGGACGGCCACCGGGTAATTTACGCGCTCGAAGCGGGCGAGCCTGATCAGGCGGTGCGCCTCGCTCAGGAAGGCCACTCCGAGCGTCATCCTTACCTGTCTGGCCGGGCTTTTCACTGGCTGCACTACGGGCGTGCCCTGGCCCAGCTGCGGGGGCGCCACGACGATGCGGTGCGGGCGCTGCGCACGGCGGAGGACATCTTCCCCACCTTGGTGCGCCGGCATTCACTGGTCCGCGACACCATCGCCACATTGCTCCCGGGCGCGCGCCGAGACGCCATGGGCACGGAGTTGCGTGGACTGGCCCATCGGGCCGGTCTGTCGGTGTAGCCCATCAGCTTCATGAGCAAGAGTTCATCAGATTAATCAGGTTTCGATTCGCGGCGTGGGCTTGCGGGCTTGAGTCCGTGATTGGCGTGCGTTCAGGCCTTGTGGAAGACCCAGCGGCGCAGGAGGAGGAACCGCAGCAATGTGGCGGCGGCGTTGGCGGCGACGAGTAGCGCGAGCTCCACTGAGGCCGGTGGCGCGCTGTGCAGGGAGTGCGCCACGGTCAGTGTGCCACTGGTGAGGCCCAGGGCGAGCCCGAAGACGATCAGACCCTGGAGCTGCTGGCGCGTCCGCCGCTGGTTCCCGACGACCCCGAAGGTGAACCGCCGGTTCAGCGCCGTGTTCGCGATCGCGGTGAGCAGGAGGGTCAGGAAGTTAGCGCCTTGTGCACCCAGTGGGTCGCGCAGAAGCAGGAACAGGACCAGGTAGGCCAGCGTGCTGACCACCCCGACGGCCGCGAATCGCACCAGCTGACCGGTCAGCCCCGCTGGCACGCCTGGCGTTGCCGGTTCCAGGGGGGCCCGGCCCAATTGGGCGCGCAGATCGTTGATCGGGAGTGTGCCGGTGGTGAAGGCGCGGGCCAGCCGGGCGATGCCGCGGATGTCGGCCATCGCGGTGTTGACGATGTGTACCCGGCTGTCCGGGTCGTCGATCCAGTCGACGGGGATCTCGTGGATGCGCAGCCCGCTGCGCTCGGCCAGGATCAGGAGCTCGGTGTCGAAGAACCACGCGTCATCCTCGACGAGCGGCAGCAGGTGGGCGGCGACTTCGCGGCGGATGGCTTTGAACCCGCATTGGGCGTCGGAGAAGTGGGTGGACAGGGTGTGGCGGAGCATCAGGTTGTAGCCGCGGGAGATGAACTCCCGCTTCGCGCCGCGCACCACGCGGGAGCCTCGGTGCAGCCGGGTGCCGATGGCGAGGTCGGAGTGCCCGGAGACCAGCGGCGCGATCAGCGGCAGCAGCGCCGCCAGATCGGTCGAGAGGTCAACGTCCATGTAGGCCAGCACGGCCGCCTCAGACGTCGACCAGACCGCGCGCAGCGCACGCCCACGACCCTTCTCCGGCATATGCACCACCCGTACCGACGGGAACTCCGCGGCCAGCCGGTTCGCGACCTCGAGCGTGATGTCGGTGCTCGCGTTGTCGGCGATCGTGATCTGGAACGGGTAGGGCACCCCGGCGCGCAGGTGCGCGTGCAGCCGTCGCACGCATGGCTCAAGGTCTTTTTCCTCGTTGTAGACCGGAATGACGATGTCCACAACGGGTAACACGGCCGGTTGCGGCTCACCGGCGGTGTCGACCGGGGCGAGGTTTCCGAAGGTCACGTTCGAAACAATAAAAGGGAATGTCAACGCCCCTATTCGTCGCTCTGTGTGGGTTTTTCGTCACCCGTGCGGGAAACCGCAGGTGGAACACGCGCACCGGGATGGGACGCGGCCGTGACGATACCGGGGTTTCGCTGGATTTTGATCGTACCTCAACGGCGTTTCATGTACGCGCCTGCTTGCCGTCAATCGCTGTTCACACCAGTCTTGGAGAGTTCCTCTGCGCGGGAGTGCGCTCGACTGACTCCCCGGCTTACGCGAAGCTACGCTGACCCGCCTCCCCGAGCCACCCGGAATGGAGTTGTCGCGTGGCAGGTCCGGTCCGCTCCCGGCTCCTCGACCGTTCGGCCACCTCGCCCGATGCGGAGCACGCCCCGGACCGGCTGGCGACGACGGTCTGGCGCCGGCGGAACGTGCCCCCGGAGCTCCTCACCTTGACGTTCTTCGCCGCGGTGACCCGCCTGGCGGCGATCACCCACCCGCACGCGATCGTCTTCGACGAGGTGTACTTCCGGGAGTACGCGCTGCACTACCTGGATGGCACGTACTACTTCGACCTCCATCCGCCGCTGGGGAAGCTCCTGCTGGGCGGCTGGGCGAAGCTGTTCGGGGTCTCCGCCACGGCACAGGGCACCGACCCCGCGGTGGCTCTGCGGGTGCTGCCGGCGCTGGCCGGCACGGCGCTCGTGGCGGTGTTCTACCAGTTGCTGCGCGAGCTGACCGCCAGCCGGAAAGTGGCGACCTTCGGGGCGGTGCTGTTGTTATTGGACAACGCGATCCTCGTCGAGTCCCGGCTGATCCTCCTCGACAGCATGCTCCTGCTGTTCGGCATCGGTGCCCTCACCTGCTACCTCGCGTCCCGGCGCCGTACTGGAGCGGCGCACTGGATCCTGTTCACCTCCAGCGCTGTCCTGGCCGGCATGGCGGTCAGTACCAAGTTGAGCGGTCTGAGCGCACTTGGTGTGATCGGGCTCGTGTGGTTCGCCCACGCGCTGCGGCATCGGGTCAGCTGGCGGCTCGCGCTTCCCCAGGCGGGGGTCCTCCTCCTCGTCCCGGTCTTGGTCTATGTCGCCGTCTTCGCCGTCCATTTCCGGCTGCTCCCGCACAGCGGCCCGGGTGACGCGTTCATGTCCCAGCGCTTCCAATCCACCCTGGCCGGCAACGCCAACTACAACCCGGCCGCGAGGATGTCGTTCCCCGACCGCTTCCTGGAGCTCAACGACGCGATCCGCCGGTATGAGGCCTCGCTCGAGGGTAGCCACCACCCGTACAGTTCCCCCTGGACGACCTGGCCGATCATGAAGCGCCCGGTTTACTACTGGACTGGCGTCACCAAGACCGGCCAGTACGAGTACATCTATTTTCAGGGCAACCCGGTCATCTGGTGGGGCCTGCTGGCGGGCGTTTTCGCGGTCGCGGTGGGCTGGATACGCCGCCCGGAACTCTTCGAACGGTATCGCGGCGTGATGGCCCTGCTTGGCGTCGCGTGGGCAGCCAACTTCCTGCCTTTCGCTACCATCACCCGGCCAATGTTCCTCTACCATTACCTCTTCGCGTTCATGTTCTGCATCGCCGCGGTCAGCATCGGGCTGGGTCTACTGGCCGGCTGGATGACCGACGGCGAGAGGTTGTGGAAGTTCCCCTCCTGGCGTTCGGCGGCCCTCTACGGGGGCATACTTGTGGTGGCGCTGGCGGGCTTCCTGTTCTTCGCCCCGATCTCCTACGGGCTCCCGCTCAGCGATGGTGGCCTGTCCGCCCGCATCTGGCTGGATTCGTGGCGCTGATCCTGCTCCTTTCGGCGCTCCTGCTCGGGGCGGCGATCGTATGGTGGCTCCGGCTACCGCTCTACCCCTTCGAGGCCGCGGCGCTCACCGTCGTGATCGGTCTGTTCGGCTGGACGTGGCTGGCGTTCCTCGCCGCGCTGGTGCTGGCGTACCACGTCGCGGTCCCGCTCACCGTCGGCGTCAGCGCGCTGGCCAGCGTCGGGTTGTGGTACCCGCGCCGGCGGGCCTGGCCAGGATGGCGCCCGCTGGAGGGCGGGCGGTCGGGCTGGATCCTCTGGGGTGTCGCCGGCCTGGGCACCGCGGCGCTGCTCGGCACACTGTTCTGGACGCACAGTCTCGCGCGGGACTCGACGGGGGTGTACTCCGCCGGGTCGACCTGGGCGGACTTCGGGTTGCACGCGGCCATCATCAGCCACCTCGCGGTGTGTGACCGGATGCTGCTGGACCTGCCGGTCGCGAGCGGGGCGCACCTGACCTACCCGTTCCTCGTCGACTTCCTGTCGGCCCTATACCTGCGCGCGGGCTGGAGCCTGCACCTCAGCCTGTTCCTGCCCGGTGTCCTGCTGGCGCTGGCTATCTGCCAGCTCGTGGCGTCGGTCAGCCTGCGGCTGTTCGGCCACGTCGGTGCCGCTGTCGGCGGCCTCGTGTTGTTTCTGCTGATCGGTTCGGCCGCCGGGCTGCCCCTCGCCTACGCCGACTGGCGGCACAGCGGCCACCGCCTGCTGGAGTTCCTCTCCCACCTCCCGAGGGACTACACCGTGCTCAGCGCGGAGAACGGCAACGTCACCAACCTCGTCACGAACGCCCTGCTGCCGCAGCGCGCCATCCTGTTCGGCTTCGGGGTCGCGCTCACCGTGCTGATCCTGCTGCACGCTGCCCGGCACACCGGGCAGCGGCGGTACCTGCTTGCCGGCGGCGTCCTGACCGGCCTGCTGCCGATGGCCCACCCGCACTCGTTCATTGTGTGTGGGGCTGTGCTCGTCGCGCTGGCCGTGGCGGCCGCCGTTCGTCTGCGCCGGCCGCCGTGGGGTCATCTGGCTGCTGGCGGGGTTGCTCTCGCCCTGGCCGGGCCGCAGCTGGTGTGGCAACAGGTGGCGAACGGCGGTGGAACTGGGGGGCGGTGGCGGCTCGGGTGGATGCGGGGCCAGGGCGAGTCGATCTGGGCCTTCTGGTGGACCAATTTCGGCCTGATGGGCATCCTGTTCGTCGCCCTGCCGTTCCTGCTGCTGCGTCCGGGTTGGCGGCAGTACTTGGTGTGGTACCTGCCTTTCCTGGCGATCCTCGCCGCCACCCAGGTGTATGCGTTCCAGCCGTTCGAGTACGACAATCTCAAACTGATCTACTATGTGTATCTTCTGGCCGGCCTATTCGCCGGTTTCCTCGCCGTCCAGGCCTGCCGGGCGAGCCGCTGGAGCCTCGCGCTGCTGTTACCGGCCGCGCTCGTGGTGACGATACCGGGCGCGCTGTCCCTCACCCACGAGTTTCAGCTGCGCTACCAGTTCGCTGACAACGCCGACGTGGCACTCGCCGGCTGGGTCCGCGCCAACACCGCGCCCGATGCGGTGTTCATCGGCGCCGAGCGGCCTGGCGCGCCGGTCGCGACACTGGGCGGGCGGTCGATTGTCCTGGGCTATCGCGGCTGGCTGTTCAACTTCAACCTGCCCTACACGCAGCGGGAGGCCGCGGTCAGCGCGGCGCTCCAGGGGCGAATCGACGACCCGGTGGTGCGCAGGTTCGCCCCCGATTATCTCGTCGTCGGCGCGAACGAGGACAAGTCCTGGACGATCGACCGGAATGCGCTCGCGAGCCTGCCGGTCGCTTATTACAACGCGGAGTGGACGGTCTACCGGCTGGCAGCCCCCCGCTGACGCCGCTAACACGGCAACCGCAGTATGTGATCTTCCAGCGCGTGGCGTTCTGCCGCGTGATCAAGGCGCCCCGTCACGTGATAGCTCACAGCCGTGAACTAGGCGTAACCGACGTGTGCAGCGCCTCAGAATGTCGGTGACGTCGAGTTCACGGACAGCGCCGACCGGGCAGCAGCAGGTCCACGTCCACCCGCACCGGGCAAGCTAGACACGTGGCGCTGACTGGCGCTGGGGCCACGAAAATGGCACTGACGAGAGGAGCTGCCATGCCAGTGCAGTCGGTCCTCCCGTCCGCCCTCAACCTTACGTGTGGTTGTTGGTTACCGGTGTGAACTACTATCGCCAACATCGCATCGCGGGCCTGCCGGGGCTTCACGAGCTGAACCTGAGCAGGGGCACGTCGTATAATGCTGGTTCGCGGGTGCGGAGCATGGTGGGTGTGGTGATCTCGACGAGCAGCATTTCGACGAGGAATTGTACTCGGGCGGATGAGGAGATGGCTGGTGTGGCCGAGGGCTGAGCGTTCTTTGAGGCCGAGGCTGGTGTGAATGTGGGGCAGCATGTGGTCGGTCTCGGGGTCGTGTGCAAGGGTGCCGCAGCCGAGGGCTTCGACGTTGGTGAGGTGGACTGTGGACCAGACGGGGGCGGCGGGGTCGGTGAGTTTCTCGCAGGTGCCGACGATCTCGGCTTCGGCGAACCCGGCGATGAACATCGGGATGTAGCCTTGCCGGACGTTGTTGGCGGTGCAGAACGCGGTGAGTGTGTCGAAGAAGTCGTCGTCGAAGGCGATGCCGAAAGTTCGGCCGGTTGTCAGTTCATGGCTGCGCACGTCCTCAGCCTGGCATAGCGACATGCCCACCCGCGGCGTCGAAGGCCGCCACGATCTCGCGGTGCTCAGCGTTGGCGGCGACAAGCACGTGGAGCAAGATCCTCGCTTTGAACGGGCCGAGGAACCCGGAGTTGATCAGTCCTTGGTCCTGGAGGTCACGCTCGGAGCCGGGGAACCCGTAGGTGCCGCGCAGGACCGGGCCGGCGCTGGTTCGTGACGTGAGCACGATCTGCATTCGGGAGGCCAGTTCAGTGAGTGGGTCAACGAACACTGCGGGCACATGTCCGACTCCGAAGCCGGCGATGACAAGGCCGTCGAAGCCGCTGCGCAGGTGATGCAGTAACTCAGCGTCGTCGCCGAGGCATGCGGTGATCAGACCGATTCGAACTCCCCGGGTGGGTGTGGGGTAGGTGGGCGCGGCTAGCGGCCGTGCCCACAGATGCGGGACCCGGCTTTACGGTGACAGCCAGTGTTTACTTGAGAGCGAGAGTGGTGTGAGACCATAGAACTTGTGGCAGCGAGGCTGCATGAGCCCACTCTCATCCTCTGGGATATAGACCATACCCTCGTCACCATCGGCGAGGTCAGTCGCGAGATTTACGCGAGCGCGTTTGAGGGGATTGTTGGCCGGCCGCTCTGTGAGTTGGTCGACATGACCGGTCGCACTGAGCGAGCGATCATCGTTGAGACCTTGAAGATGCATGGCGTTGTGAAGCCTGAGAGTAAGCTCGACGACTTCTATGTGGCGCTTGCCAACGCTGCTGACGAGCTGCGTGAGCGCATGCACGCGGTCGGGCATCTGCTGCCTGGTGCCGAGCAGGCACTTGCGACACTGGCGAAGCTGAACGTGGTACAGACGGTCGTGACTGGCAACATCAAACCGATTGCGGTGGCAAAGCTCGAGGTGTTCAATCTTTCAGGGTACATGGACTTCGAGGTTGGTGGCTACGGTTCAGATGGTGATAACCGCCCGCCGCTCATCCTTCAGGCGTGGCAACGCGCGCAGCATAAATACGGTCAAGTTTTCGAAGCGGATCGAGTGGTGGTGATTGGTGATACACCGCTGGATGTGGCGGCTGCTCGCGAAGTTGGCGTCCGCGCTATCGGCGTAGCAACAGGCAGCAGCAAGATAGAAGATCTCATGACGGCGCAAGCTGACACGGTCCTTCCCGACCTGGCGGATACCGAGGCGGTCATCCGGGTACTCTGCCCAGCAGTACGCCCATGATTAGTTCACCGAGAGACGTTGCGCCACGGTGCTGGCATAGAGTTCGTGGAAGTCGATGGCAGGCTTGCTGGCGGCGAACGGATCTAATGCACCGTGGAACTCTCTAAGGCGTTCGACCACGCGGGCAGAGCCGATCGCTTCGCTGAGCGCAGCGGCCTCTGTGGCTACTTCACAGGCTCGCTCGACTTCGCGTTGCAGCAAGTAGCACCGAGCCAGCCGTACCAGATAGTGCACCCGATCACGAACGCGATGCGGAGCCTTCTGCGC
>JBOHFY010000406.1:0-1920 GCA_050699895.1 Pseudonocardiaceae bacterium | reverse complement strand
ATCCCGCTGGGCACGGAGGGATCCCCCACCGCGCCGAGCAGGATGGCGTCGTGCTGGCGGAGCTCGCCCAGAACCGACTCCGGGAGCAGTTCCCCGGTGGCGTGCCAGCGCGCGGCACCGAGATCGTAGGGCGTGGTCTCAGCGTCCGGGACTACCTCGTCCAAGATCTTGAGCGCCTCGCCGATCACCTCCGGGCCAATCCCGTCGCCGGGGATCACCGCGAGCCGCATGCGCCACCTCCAGTACCCGGGCTCCCGCCATGGGACCCTCCGCAGCGCGCAGGCTACCCGTAGCTACTGAGGACACCGCACCATGGGTAAGCCGAAAGGGGGACCCCGAACGGGTACTTCTGCTCGACATCATGAACCAGTCACCCGGGTCCCGCTAGCGGCACCATCGCCTGGACTGCGCCGGCCGTGGGGGCCCCTCGGTCACAACGTGACAGAGCGGATGGCGCGAGCGCCGACCGATGGCCCGAGCGCCGCCAGCACCTGGCCGGGAACTGGCCGGTCCACCCGCAACATCATGATCGCATCGGTGCGCGCGGTCGCCTGGCTGATCTGAGCCGCCTCAATGTTGACACCTGCCTCGCCCAGCAGCGTGCCGACGATGCCCATCACGCCCGGACGGTCCGGGTACTCCATCCGGATCACCTCGCCCTGAGCCCGCAAGTCGAAGTGCCGGCCATCGACCTCGACCAGCTTCTGCGCCTGCGTCGGACCGGACAGCGTTCCCGAGACCGAGTGCACCGTGCCGTCGGGGCAGACTCCCCGCACGCTCACCACGCTCCGGTGGCTAGGGCTCTCCGGGGCCTTGACCACGGCGACGGCCACCCCGCGCTCCTGTGCCAGCCGCGGCGCGTTGACGAAGGTGACCTGCTCGTCCACGACCCCGGTGACAACGCCGCGCCACGCCGCGAGCCGCAGGCCGGAGACGTCCTCGGCGGCCAGCTCACCGCGCACGTCAACGGTCACTGACACCAGCGAGGCCCCGGCCAGCACGGCCAGCACGATGCCCAGTTTCTGGGTCAGCGGCAGCCAAGGCCGCACTTCCTCACCCACTACCCCGCCACCGATCACGTTCACCGCGTCAGGAACGAACTCGCCACGCAGCGCCCGCAGCACGCTGCGCGCGACATCGGTACCCGCCCGGTCCTGCGCCTCGGCGGTGGAGGCACCCAGGTGCGGCGTGACGACCACCCTCGGGAGCTCGAACAACGGGCTGGCGGTGCACGGCTCGGTGGCGAAGACGTCAATGCCCGCGCCGCCGACCTGACCGCGCCGCACCGCGTCGGCCAGCGCCTGCTCATCCACCAGGCCACCGCGAGCGGCGTTGACGATCAGCACCCCTGGCTTGGTCTTGGCCAGCTGGTCGGCGCCGATCAGCCCGAGCGTCTCGGCGGTCTTAGGCAGGTGGATCGAGATGGCGTCAGCGCGGGAGAGCAACTCGTCCAGGTCGACCAGTTCGATGCCCAGCTGCGCGGCCCGAGCCGGCGACACGTACGGGTCGTAGGCGATCAGCTCGGTGCCGAAGGCCGCCAGCCGCTGGGCGACCAGCTGGCCGATCTTGCCCAGGCCCACCACACCCACGGTCTTGCCGGACAGCTCGACGCCACCGAACGAGCTGCGCTTCCACTGCCCGCCGCGCAGGCTGGCGTCGGCCGCCGGGATGCGCCGAGCCACCGCGAGCAGCAGCGCGACGGCGTGCTCCGCGGCCGAGACGATGTTGGAGGTGGGCGCGTTGACCACCATCACCCCGCGCTCGGTGGCCGCCGGCACGTCAACATTGTCCAGCCCGACACCGGCCCGGGCCACGACCTTGAGCCGGGGCGCGTGGCTGAGCGCCTCGGCGTCCACCCGAGTGGCCGAGCGCACCAACAGCGCCTCCGCGCCGGCCAGGGCCTCGAACAGGGCCTTCCGG
>JBOHFY010000405.1:0-1839 GCA_050699895.1 Pseudonocardiaceae bacterium | reverse complement strand
GCGCCGGTGGCGGCGCGGCCTTGCGGGACTCCTCAGCCCCGGAGGGGGCCAGAAAGGCCGCCACCACGATCGCCAGGACCACCAGGGCAACCCCGGCGACCGCACAGGCGATCAGATACGGACGATCGAGCAGCCGGAACGGTCCAGGTGGACGTTGAGCCATGGCCTCGTGGTGGTGTCGGACGAGCGGGACTGGTTGGCTCGCCCTCCCCGATCGGGCGATCCCGCTCGGGCCAACGACACTGTGACATCCCCTGAGGACGTCCGCTGGGACCGCGCGGTGCCGGAACCCTAACGGACTCGAAACAGAACCTAGCGCCGGACCCCGCTACGGGGCGTCACTCCAGTTAATCTCGGTATGCGGGTGCTGGTACGGAAGCTGGTCTGGGGGCAGCGGAAAGGTCACCTCACCGAACGGCGACAGCGCGCCCTGGACCGGGGCGGCGAGCTCGCTGACCGGATGGTCGTCCTCCGACCAGCTCGGCCAGGTCGGGTCGATGCGGTCGGTGCGCTTGGCCACAGCTCCTCCTCGCTCGGCGGTACCACCGAGGTCATTACCCGGCACACGGGCCGGCACGGATACCAGTCCATTGTGCCCGCTACTCTGGAGCGGATGCCCAGCACCACACTTACTGACTGGCTACGCTCACGGGACGACGCCACGCTGGCTCAGTTACTGCGCGCCCGGCCAGATCTGGCCATACCCGCTCCGGCCGACTCGACCGTGCTGGCCACCCGAGCCGGGATCCCGGCGTCGGTCGCCCGGGCCTGCGAGGATCTCGACCGATTCACCCTAGCGGTGCTGACAGCACTGATAGTAGCCGGTGCCGACACCACACCGGTGAACCGCCAGACCCTTGAGCACCTGCTTGGTCGAGCCGTCGCCACGGAGCGGACTCAGCGAGGCCTGGACACGCTGCGGCGCTGCGCATTGGTCTGGGGCGACGATGAGGCGCTCGCGGTGGTGCCCGCAACGCGCCAGGTCATCGGGCCACATCCGGGTGGCTTGGGCCGTCCCGCCCCGGCTCTCGCCGGCGCCGACCTCGACGCTGTCCTCGCCCAGCTCACCACCGACGAGCTGGGGATCCTGCGGGCACTGGCCGCTGGGCCACCGGTGGGGACCAGCCGGGACGCCGCCGAGGTGCTCCCCCTAGACCGGGCCCGCACCCCGGTACAACGTCTGTTGGCCCGCGGTCTCCTGCGGCGGATCGACGCTGGCACCGTCGAGCTGCCCGCGCAGGTAGGTCTGGCGCTGCGCGGAGACCAGCCACTGGGACCTCTTGAGCTGGACGAGCCAGAACTTCCCACCCGGCGACACGCCCCGTCCCTGGTGGACTCGACGGCCGCAGGCGCGGTGCTTGATCTGCTGCGCCGCACCGAGATGCTGCTCGCCGAATGGTCAGCGGACCCTCCCCCCACGCTGCGTTCTGGTGGCCTGGGCATGCGGGACATGCGACGAACGGCGCGCCTGCTGGATGTCGACGAGGCGGCAGTCGCGCTGATCGCCGAGGTCGCCGTCGCCGCTGGGCTGGTCACTTGGACCGACGAGGCGGCGGGCCAGCAGCTGTGGCTGCCCACTGTCACCGCCGATTCGTGGCTCGCCGCGCCACCGCGGCTGCGCTGGCGGGTGCTCGTGCGCACCTGGCTCACGTTGCCCCGGCTACCCGGACTGGCCGGGACGCGCGACGACAAAGACCGGCCGCTGGCCGCGCTGTCCGACGAGTTGCGCCAGCCTCGCGCCCCCGTACAGCGCCGCCGAATCCTCGAGGTGATCGCCGAGCTACCCGCCGGCCGAGGTATCGAGCGACCGGACGAGCTCGCCGCCGTGCTGTCCTGGCG
>JBOHFY010000404.1:0-5901 GCA_050699895.1 Pseudonocardiaceae bacterium | reverse complement strand
GGTAGTTGCCCCGGCGCAACGTGTCGGTAAGTTCTTTGACGGTATTCGGATAGTTCATCGAGCGGTCTCCTTGGCGACGCTGACGGCCGCTGAGCGGCGAGATCAGCCGGGTTGAGCGCTAATCAGTTGATGGTTTCGTATCCGCGAGTGTTCCGTTGCATGGCGTTGACGTAGGACGTCGTTTTGGGTTCACCGGTGGTCGTCGGCGCGGCGTCCTGATCGATTCGGTATGAGGTGGTGCGGTCCGAATCGGTAGTCTTCGCAACGGGTTTCGCGTCAACCGTCGGCCTCTTGCGTCCAAACATGAGCCATGTCCTCCTTGCGTATCTGACCCCCGCCCGAACGAGCGGGGGCGCCCTAGCTCTTCGGCGGCTACTCTTTCTGGTCAGACGAGCCGAAGACGAGATCCCGCACGCTGCTCGCCTCGGTGTTCAGTTTGCCCTCGCGCTCGAGCTTCGTCTTCCACGCGGCGCGGAGGTTGTTGCCCACCGACGGGTTGGCCTTGGCCGGTGTCTCACTGTCGTCGTCCAGACCATGGAAGCCGACGGCGTCCATGCTCCGGCACGCCTTCGTGTTGCCACATGCCTCATCAAGATCAGCGCTCGTCTGGCCTTGTGCTTTCCAGATGCCACGCAGGGCGGAGAGCGCTTGGGTGCCCTCGTTGACTAGGCTATTTGTCTGTTTTGCGTTCTCGTCCTCGTGGCTCATGTCCGCGCACCCTCTCCGATGCAACTGGTTGAAGTGGATCCTGGTCCGAGGATAGCTGTGGAAACCGTACCTGTCCCAGGCCGCTCGGGGGAATGCCCGGCACGTATCGACGGCAATCCAGCTGGGCTACGACCGCGTCGCCTCCTCGAACCGCCGGTTTGCCTCGTCCCAGTTCACGACGTTCCAGAAGGCCTCGACGTAGTCGGCGCGCGAGGCCGGGTACCGCAGGTAGTAGGCGTGCTCCCACAGGTCGAGCCCGAAGATCGGGGTCTCTTGCGCGGTGAGCGGGGAGTCCTCGTTGGGAAGGCTGTAGACCACCAACCGGTTGCGTGTCCGCACCAGCCAGGCCCAGCCGCTGCCGACGTGCGCCGTTGCGACCCTCGAGAAGCGGTCTCGGAACGCTGGGAATGAACCGAACTCCTCGGTGATGGCCTCGGCGAGGCGACCGGAAGGCTTTCCACCACCGTCCTTGCTCAAGATCGCCCAGAAGAGGGAGTGGTTCGCGTGCCCGCCGCCGTAGTTACGCACCGCATTACGAGACTCTTCGGAGACCTTGCCGATGTTCCATAGCAAGTTATCGACGGGTTGCTCGCCCGCTGAGCGCAGGCTGGCGGTAGCGCGCACAGCTGTGTTCAGCTGATCAATGTAGCGGCGGTGGTGCTGAGTGTGGTGTAACGCCATCGTTCGAGCGTCGATGTAGGGCTCGAGCGCGTTGTCACCATACGGCAGGTCGGGAAGGCGGTAGGCGCTCATGGGCCCCTTCCTGAACTGGGGACTCCGGTAGTTCGTCGTCGCTCATCGTACAACGTACGTACCTGGGCCAGGATTGGTTCGGCCGCGCTTGCTGGTTGCCCGGTCGGGCGGCGGTCGGCTGGCACCGACGAGGCGGTATGGCTGAGGACGGTGCCGGGCAAATGGCCGCACCGTTGCGGCGTTCGGAGTAAAGCGCGGCTCGTCGCCGCCGGGAACACACCTGTGGGCGCCTCCGGGTGCTGGGAGCTCTCAGGTCTGGACCAGCCGGCGACCGCGCGTCGTAATGTCCGCCACCGCCCCACTCACTTACTCGAGAGAGGTCGCGCTGGTGACTCCCCGTACACCACGCTTCGTCCGCTGGAGCCTGCCGGCCATCGCGGCCGCGCTGCCGATCGCGATGATTGCGCCCTGGCAGGCTCAGGCCGGCCCCGAGCCGGCTGCGTCGGCGAGCGCTTCGGCCCTGATGGCCGACGAGCCGGACCCAAATCCAAACCCGGACCCGGCCCTTCAGGGGCGAAACAATGAGCGCCACCGCAACCTGCGGGCCGCGCCGAATGGCGATGGCGGCAAGGCGCCCAACCCGAACTGCACGCTGATCGTCCCGACTGCGCCGCTCACCGCGCAGGGCCTGGCCACGCCCTACCAACTGGTGGCGACAAACCGCCGTAACGGCGCTTGCCATGAGGTCAACGCCAACCAGTCAGCGTTCGTTGAGGCCACGATCATCGATCCGGCAACGGGCGCATTGTCGATCTACCGGCCGCTGGTCGTCGACCGAGGCACCGCGCCGGCGGCCCCGCCGGTCATGCCGAAGCTGCCCGCCGGTTCCGTGGTCGGGTTGTGGTTCGGTTTCCAGGGCAACACCTTGACCCTAGGTGGCTCCAGGAACGGTTGCGTCAACGGGTTGCCTGGCTCGCCGTTCGGGCAGTTCGCCTACTGCGGCGCCCCGGAGTTCTTCCGTGCGGCCAACGCCGCGATCGGCGCCAGTAAGCTGCAGGTGCCACCCACCGGCATGGCCCGCGATGGCCAGCGTTGCCCGACCACCCGTGATTTCGCGGTCGTCGATCAAGACCAGAGTGACAACCTCGACACCAGCTATCTGGCGCTGGCGGGCGGGCGCACCGCGCAGAACAATGCGGCGAACATTGCGGCGCTGCCCGTGCGCACCATCCTCACCAACGCTAGTGATAACGGACTGTTGACTAGGTTTATCGACCCGGCGCTGGGTTGTGCACCCTTCACCGCACCCGACCTCACCGCAGGTGGAAAACCCGCACCATCGTTGGCGCTCAACGAACTGCAGGCGGCGGCCACCCGTACGCAGCCGATGGCGCTCGTCCCACTCAATGATCCGATGACGCAGATCAAGGGCAAGCCGAGTGTGGCCAAGCTCAACCTGTACCGGGCCGGTGTGAACCAGCCGCCGCTGAACCCCGCGCTCGAATCCCCCAAGGGCTACTGCCGCGACCTGGCCGGCATCGCCCCAGCACGGTTGCTCCTCGACCGGCCGCTCACCATTGGTGCCCCATCCCCGGATCGGGCCGCAGCGAGGAACCTGTTTGGTTTCCTCCGACAGCGGCTGAGAGCCTCGCTCACCAACCTGGCCTGCGTCCCCGTGCGCCGGAAGGGCTAAGGATGGTTCCGCGGAACCGCTGGTGGCATCAATGGTAAGGGTGGTAGTGGACGATATCTTCAAATCCCTTCCATATGCTGTGGAGAATGTAGTTGAGATTGTTGCTAGCCTCCGGAACTGAGTTCCCGATGAAACCTCCCAGCAAGCAAAGGAGCAGGATGATCAAGATGAGGACGACGAAGAAAGTGCACACTTTCTCTATTGCTTTTACCATCGAATTTCCTTCCTGCGCAGGTAGAGCGATCGGGTAGTGAGCTCGACGGGAACCATCTCACAGGCGCGGTGTGCCGTCGAGACCTGGGCGAGTGTTGCGCGGCTGTGCTCGTAGGCCAGGCGTACGACACCGAGCGCCGCTACGGGGCGCTGATCCGGATCGCCGGGCGTGATCACAGGCACCAGAGTACGGCCTGTGTCCAGACCTGCACACACCGCGACGGAGTCCATCCCCCGGAGGGATGGACTCCGTCGGTCCATACCGATGCTAGCCGCCCTACTACCGCGGTGTGGAGGCTTGGGTGTCGTCGACGTCGGCGGGGATGTTGAGGTGGGTGTGGATCAGTCGCAGGAGCAGGTCGGTGTCCACCGGTTTGGTGACGTAGTCGTTCGCCCCGGAGGCCAGGCTCTTGGCTCGGTCCTCCCGCATCGCTTTCGCGGTCACCGCGATGATGGGCAGGTCGGCGTAGCGGCTCAGGTTGCGGATCGCGGCGATCGTCGCGTTACCGTCCAGCTCTGTCATCATCACGTCCATCAGGACCAGCGCGATGTCCTCGTTGCGCTCCAGCGCGCGGACTCCGGCCACTCCGTTGTCGGCGAAGACGGTGTGCAGGTCGTGGGCCTCGAGCATGCTGCTCAACGCGAACACGTTGCGCAGGTCGTCGTCGACAATCAAGATCTTCTCCCCGTGGAAGCGCGGCGGCGCCTCATCGTGCGCCGACTGTAGCCGCGGCAGCGAGCGGGCCGCCGGCACCAGCTCCGGCTGCGCTGGCTGGTCGACCACCGTGGTCCCCGGGCCGCCGGGAACCACCGGTGGGGACGGCTCGGGGACGTTAGGGAGGTAGAGGGTGAATACGCTGCCTACCCCAGGTTCGCTGCGGACCACCAGCTCGCCACCGAGCAGCTGGGTCAGCTGGCGGCTGATCGACAGCCCGAGCCCGGTGCCGCCATAACGCCGGCTGGTCGTTCCGTCGGCCTGCTGGAACGCTTCGAAGATCACAGACAGCTTGTCCGCAGGGATCCCGATACCGGTGTCCTCCACCTCGAACGCCACCCGGGCGGGTGTGGCGCGCAGCGCGTCGCCCGTCACCTCTTCAGGCGGCGCCGGCCGGATCCGCAGTGCCACCCCGCCCTCGTCGGTGAACTTCACCGCGTTGGACATCAGGTTACGCAACACCTGCTGCAGGCGCTGTTCGTCGGTGTGCAGGACCTCTGGCAGCGCGGGATCGAGCTCCACGGTGAAGTGCAGCGCCTTCTCGGCGGCCAGTGGCTCGCACAGTGTTGTGACGTAGTTCACCACGGCGGTCATCGCCACATCGGACAGCGCTGGATCCATCCGCCCGGCTTCGACCTTGGCCAGGTCCAGGATGTCGTTGATCAGCTGCAGTAGGTCGCTGCCGGCGGAGTGGATGGTACTGGCGAACTCCACCTGCTTGTTCGACAGGTTGCCGTCGAGGTTGTCGGCCAGCAGCTTGGCCAGCACCAGCGCACTGTTGAGCGGGGTGCGCAGCTCGTGGGACATGTTCGCCATGAAGTCCGACTTGTAGCGCGATGCGGCGGCCAGCTGGGCGGCGCGGTCCTCGATCTCCTGGCGAGCCAGCTCGATTTCGGCGTTCTTGATCTCGATGGCGCGGTTCTGGGTCGCCAGCAGGGCGGCTTTTTCGGCCAGCTCGGTGTTGGACTTCTGCAGCTCGTGTTGCTGAGCCTGCAGCCGCTGCGAACCCGCCGTCAGCTCCCGGGTCAGCCGCTGCGACTCGGCCAGCAGCGCCTCGGTGCGGGAGGTGGCCAGGATGGTGTTGACGTTGACGCCGATCGCCTCGCGAAGCCGTTCGAGCAGGTCCCGGTGCACGGTGGTGAACTCGTTGACCGAGGCCAGCTCGATCACCCCCAACACCTGGTCCTCGAACAGCAGCGGCAGCACGAGCAGGTTGGTCGGGGCGCTGTAGCCGAGGCCGGAACTGATCGCGGCGTAGTCCGGCGGCGCCTGGGTGACCAGGATTGTCCGCTTGGCCACCGCCGCCTGCCCGACCAGTGACTCGCCGAGGGCGAAGCGACGGATCGCCGCGAGATCGTGGATGCCGTAACCCGCCGTGAACTCCACGACAGCCGGTCCTTCGCTGTCAGCGCGGACCAGGAAGAAGGCTCCCTGGTGGGCCGACACCAGGGGGGCGAGCTCGCTGAGCACCAGCGAGGCGACGGTGGACAGGTCGCGGTGGCCCTGCATGAGATCGGACAGCCGCCCCAGGTTGGTCTTGAGCCAGTCCTGTTCCTGGTTGGTCCGGGTGGCCTCCTTGAGGTTGGCGACCATCTGGTTGATGTTGTCCTTGAGCTGGGCGACCTCGCCGGAGGCGTCGACGGTGATCTGGCGGGTCAGATCACCCGCAGTGACCGCGGTGGCCACAGCGGTGATCGCGCGCACCTGGGTCGTGAGGTTGCCCGCCAGGACGTTGACGTTCTCGGTCAACCGGTGCCACGTGCCGGACACGCCGATCACCTCGGCCTGCCCGCCGAGCTTGCCCTCGGTGCCCACCTCGCGGGCCACCCGGGTGACCTCGGAGGCGAACGCGGACAGCCGGTCCACCATGGTGTTGATC
>JBOHFY010000403.1:0-5616 GCA_050699895.1 Pseudonocardiaceae bacterium | reverse complement strand
ACGTCGGTGGAGGTGCCGCCCATGTCGAACGCGATCGCGTCCCGGAAACCCGCGCTGCGCGCCACGGCCCCCGCCGCGACGACCCCCGCGGCCGGCCCGGACAGCAACGTGTGCACCGGCGCGGCGGCTGCGAAGTCGACGCTGGCGGTGCCACCCCCTGAGGTCATCACGGTGATCATCGGGCCGGGTAGCCGGGCCGTCAGGTTGGACAGGTAGCGGCGCATTACGGGCGCGACGGCGGCGTTGAGCACGCACGTGCAGGCCCGCTCGAACTCGCGGAACTCCGGCAGCAGCGCGCTGGACCGGGTGATCGGCACGTCGAGCCCGGCCAACGCCTCGCACAGCCGCCGCTCGTGCTCCTCGCCCGCGTAGCTGAACAGCAAGCTCACCGCCACCGAGTCCGGCTCCAGGCGCCGCACCTGGCACACCACCCGGTCGATCTCCGCATCGGTCAGCGCGATGATCGCCTCGCCCTTCGGGCTGGTCCGCTCCAGGACGGTCACCACCAGCTCGTGCGGCACGAGCGGCTCGGGGCGGGTGACGGTCAGGTCGTAGAGCGCCGGCCGGTCCTGCCGGGCGATCGCCAGCACATCGGCGAACCCATCAGTGGTCACCAGGACGGTCCGGGCGAGGATGCGTTGCAGCACCGCGTTGGTGGCCGTGGTGGTGCCGTGCGGCAGCAGCCGCAACGCCGCGCCGGGCCACGCCTGCGCCACCCCCCGCTGCACCCCGACGGACTGGTCGCCCGGCGTGGTCGGCACCTTCACCGCCCGAGCCCGGTGCCCGGGAACGTGCACCACCACATCAGTGAACGTGCCCCCGACATCAACTCCCGCACACACCCCGGCAGGTTCGGCCATCCCCGCATCCTCCCCTTCGCGCCCATAGCCCGCGTGTCCCTGGTAGCAGAGGGTGAGTCACCTCGACTGAGGGTTACGCTCGCCTTGATGCGCATCTCCGCTCGGGACCCAGGCGTCGCGCCGGTGGCAAGGGCCGCCCGCGCGATGTCGGTGTGCTCTGCCACGCTGCTCGGCCTAGGGTTGGCCACCACCGGGTTGGTCACCACTGGCTTGGTCACCACCGGTGTCGCCGCCGCTGGCGAGCCCTGCACCCGCACGATCCGCGACGTCGAGCAGGCCCGCGCCGGGATCACCGCCGCCGCCCCGGGAGACACCTTGTGCTTTGTCGGCGCTGACCTCGCCGATGTCGACCTGACCATGACTCGCTCCGGCACCGCCGACGCGCCGATCAGCCTTGTCTCTGATGGGCACACCACCGTCCACCAACTTCACATCCTCGCCGACCACGTCGCCATCCAGGGTTTCACGATCACCGGTGGCGGCGAGTTGCTGCTGGAGGGTACCGGCATCAGCGCGCAGAAGAACACGGTTCGGGACACCCAGCGGGGCGGGATCATCTGCGCTTCGTGCATCGATTCCACCATCGAGTCCAACACCGTGGCGCACGTCGCCACGACCGGCATCGTCGTCAGCGGGCAGCGGGTTACCGTGCGGGAGAATCTGGTGATCGCGACAGTGCCGGCCGACGGTGGTGACGCCGATGGCGTGCGTTTCTTCGGCAACGGTCACCGGATCATCAGCAATGTGATCCGGGACATCGTCGCCAGCGGTTCTCCCCGCGCCGCCCAGCACGACTGTTTCCGGACGTTCGACGCCGGCCACCCACCCACCTTCGATGTCGAGATCGTGGGCAACACCTGCCAGCACGTCGGGGAGAACTGCTTAATCGCCACCGGTGACGAGAGCGGTAACAGTGCGGCCCCGGCTGGTTCTCGGTCTATCACCTTCATCGGCAATACCTGCGTGACCCATGGTGACCAGGCGGTGAGCCTGCGCCACTGGCCGCACGTCGACGCGCGCAAGAACAAGTTCTTCGGCCCGAGCCTCAAGCGCGGGATACTGATCGCCAACGGCTCCACCGGCTGCACCGCGAAAGACAACACCACCGCGAGCGGCGTGCCCCCCGTGGAGGTCGACGACTCCTCCCGGCCAGGTTTCAACAACCCCTTCTGACCCGACCACGGCCCCTGCCTGGCGCAGGGTTGGGTGGCCGCGCCGCCACCACAACTACCTGCACGGATATACTCTGTCGCGCTCTGTGAGCGCACGCTAAGGGGGTCGTCATCCCTCCTGACAAGCCCAGATCAAGCGGCATCTCACGGTCGCCGCGAGGGCGCCAGGACAAGAAGAGCGGTGACGGGTCGACCGCGGTCACGGTTGCGGTGATCAGCCTGATCTCCGCCGTAGTGGTCGCGCTGATTGGCGTGTGGCCTTCGGTAGGCGCCGTGATCAACCCTGGCCAGGACGTTGTCGTGGCGGGCAGTGTTACCGGACTGGGTGGCGACACGCTCTGGATACTGTCGATGCACGACGTCGGCGGAAGTTTCTACCTGGTCCCTGGGGTAGCAGGTCTGTCTCCTGTCGCCCCTCAAGATGGTCCCTGGGGCGTCACCGACGAGGGCGTGGGTAATCCGACCGATAGGGGCGGCACTGTCGTCTACTACGCCGTGCAGGCGAATGCGGACTGCACCAAAACCCTCTCTTCCATGCGCAGTGATGATTCTTTCCATGAGCATGAGCTGCCCAAAGGCTGCACTATTCTTCAGGGCCTGAGGAGTGTGCGAGTAAAGTAGCGCGCGCGAGGGAGTTCCGCTGCCGACGCCGTCGCGCCGGGTCTCCGACGACGGCGTCGGGCGCACCCGCGAGAGCGCCTGCGGGAGCTGCTAGATCGTCCGCCTGAATCGGCATGGGGCGTTAGTTTTGCCGGGCGTTGCGGGTGAAGAAGGTGGTGAGTCGTTCGTCCAGCTCACGCAGGTGCGGGGAGCCGGCCCGCAGGGGCTGGATGTGCCGGTGCAGGGTACCCAGCCGCTGGGTGCTGATGGTCGAGTTGACGTCGGTGGCGGTGCGCAGCGCGTCCCGGCCGTATGCGGCGGCCTGCTCCAGGTCCCGGCCACGCAGATGTGTGAGGGCGAGATCTGATTGGTCGACAGACCGACCACGAACCGCCCAAGAAGGACCGGCTTGCAGGGCTGTGTTGCCCAGGGTGATGGCCTGCTGGGTGTCGCCGATCCCGCGCAGGCATACGGCAAGGTCGGCGGTGAGCGCACTTTCGCAGTAGAAACGGACCTGCTGCGGGGGCCCGTCGCCGGGGTGTGCTGACTCGTAGAGTCGCTCAGCGGCCAACGCCGCTCGGCGCGCCGCGCTGGCCTCGCCGAGCAGGGCCAAGCCCCGTGCCTCGAGTGCGTGCAGCTCGGCGGCCAGCGCCGGGGTCGCCGCGCCCTGAGCGATGGTCAGCCCGGCCCGGGCCAGCGCCACCGCCTGGCGCCCGTATCGCAGGGTGTCGTGTTCGGCGGGGGTGTTCTCGCCGATCCGGACTGTCATCCGGCTCATCGTGGCCAGCACGAAGGCCGCGTACAGCTGATCTCCCGCCCGCATGGCCAGATCGAGCGCCTGGATGTAGTAGCGCTGCGCCAGCGCGTCGCGGCCCGTGTCGGCTGCCATGAATCCGGCCAGCCGGGTGGCCTGGGCGACACCGGACAGCAGCGCCTTACCGGTCTTGTCCGAGTAGCTGCCGTGCAGCAGTTGGTTGGCCTCCCGGTGCAGCAGCACCACCACCTGCTCGCGCACCCGCCCCGAGCCGAACTGGGCACTCAGCTTGCCCAGGTGAGCGACCTGCTCGATGAGAACCTCCACGTCAGTCATACCCACCCGCTGACCCCCGGCGCGCGCGGTGCCTTGCGCTGGGGGAACGATGAGCGCGGCCAGCGTGGGCTCGGCGAAGGCGGCTACGCTGAACACCGAGCCCAGCAGCAGCTTGCGACGGCGCATATCCCGCCCCGATAACTCGACAACTGTGCGGACTGTGCCCTCCAGTGTGCCGCAGCAGGTCAACCCGTCATACGGATCCTCCCCGGTGGGCTCGCGGTCGACGAATCCGCAGTCGGTGACGGTCACTTCCTGGTGCAACCGCCGGGCCAGCACCGCGGCGATCAGGCGCGGCACCGGCCAGCGCGGCTGGGCGCCGTCCAGCATCCGCCGCACCGAGGTGGCACTGGTGCCGGCATGCTTGCCCTCCCGGGCGGCGGCGTTGACCACCGCGCGGGCCAGCCCGGCGTTGCTCATCTCCGCCTCCTCCAGCAGCGCCCGCAACGCACTATTGCCGCCCGCCGTCCCACCCTCGCCACTCATGGTTATTGCCACCCCGTCCCCGTTCGATCGCTGAGTGCGGTCCATCGTGGACTGTTGCCGGGCGGAGGGGGAAATCGTCACCGCCGAGTGAGACCCCAGTGAGACCCCCGTTCCGCATGTCGACCCGGTGCCGAGCCGGTTGGCGGGACGTCGGCCACCGCTCTAACTTGGGCCTGCTGACCGGCGTGCTGGTGAGGTGAGGCCGAGCAGGACGTCTCGGGCTGCGTGGCTGTCGGCCAGAGCGCGGTCATCGTTCCCGCGACGGCGCGGCCCGCTGAGGCGCTGCGCGACCCACGGCACATCCAGATCAGCCAGATGACGGCCGAACGCTTCGGCGCACCCACCCTGGCCCACTACCGCAGGGCCTACGACAGCAGCGGCACACCGAGAAGGGTCACACTTGGCGCTATGCCAGTGTGACGGACAGCATGCTCAGTCCAGCAGGACCTGGGTGTGCTCGGCTTGGATCTCATTGCGGAGCGTGATTACAGCGGCGCGGCGGGATTGCGAGTGACGATCCGGGTGCCGGGGAGCGCAGCGGCCAGTGTGGCGATGTCGCCGGGGTCTGCGGTGAGCACGATTGCCGCGTCGGCGGTAGCGCAGGCGGCAACGACATGAGCGTCAGCAATGTGCTCGCTTCCGGCGCCCGTATCGTGCAGGATCGCCCCGACCAGTTTGGCGAACCGTTCGTCGGTCGGCACCACCCTGATTCGCTGGCCACCGCGTCGGCGCGTGAGTGCAGCCTCGACCCGGCGGGTGCGCGCCATCCCGCGGCAGACCTCCGCGAGGGTCACCGCCGCGCAGCGCACCTCGCCACCCTCGTCGATCGCGCTGCGGAGCAAGGCCCGCATTCCTGTTGCCTGCTCATTGTCGAGCAGGTCGAACGCCGCCGCGTCGAGGACCACGGCGACGCTCATGCGGCGCTCGTTCCGTTCACCTCACCGTGCTCGACGGCATCGAGTAGGGCCTTCGCGGCGGCACGTTGCTCGCGCGAGGGTGCGCCGTGCTTCTGGTCCAGCTCGTCCAGCCACTCGCGCAGCGCCGCCCGGTGGGCCGCTACCTCCAGCGCCTCGCGCAAGACGTCATTGGCGACCGACGACATGCTCCGACCACCGACCGCCTCCAACGCCTCGACAACGTCCTCATCGAGATTCAGCGTGACCCGCCGCTTCTTCATAAGAACATCATACCCGGAGCCCGGGCGACGTCGATCCAGGTGATGGGGCGGCTAGCTAGGCTCCGCCCCCGCATCGCCGGCCGGCTACCCACACCACTCAACCCCGGGTAGCAGTATTAGCGGACTAAAAACCAACGTGTCGGGTCGGCGGGCCGGAGCCATTGTCACGTCATCAGGGCAAAACCCCAGCGTACGCAGCCCGCACAGCCGCAACGCCAGCCCAGTCGGTTC
>JBOHFY010000402.1:0-2717 GCA_050699895.1 Pseudonocardiaceae bacterium | reverse complement strand
ACTCACGGGTCCGAAGGACACGGACAGCTCCGCGCCCAATGCGTCCACAGTGGATCGGATGTCATAGTGCTTGCCGCCGTAGGCGTAGGCGTCCACCGCGATCAGCAGGGTGGGCGCGAGCTGGGTGAAGCGGTCGGCGATCGCCCGGGCCCCGAAGTCCGGTGAGCAGGACGACCAGATGGCGCCCAGGCTGGCGGTGGCGAGGAAGGCCACCAGGGTGTCCGGCGAGTTCGGCGCCAGCGCGACCACCCGGTCCCCCCGGCGAACCCCGAGCGCGGCCAGCGCCGAGCGCGCCGCGGCCACCCGGTGGCGCAACAACCCGAAGCTCACCTGATGCCGCGAGCCGTCCTCGCGACGGAAGATCACCGCCAGGTCGTCCTCACCCTTGCCGGGCCCGGGAGCCAGGGCGTGCTCGGCGTAGTTCAGCGTCGCGCCCGGGAACCACCGCGCCCCCGGCATCGATTCGTCGGTGAGTACCCGCGCCGCCGCGGCGTGGAAACGGACGCCGGCGAACTCGGCGAACGCCCCCCAGAACCCCTCCAGGTCGGCCACCGACCAGCGCCACAGCTCGTCGTAGTCCGCCACGACGACCCCTCGGGTGGACGCCAACCAGCCGCGGAAGGCCGCCATCGGGGAGCGAGCGACCGTGGCCGGGTCGGGCCGCCAGAGGATCCGGGGGTCGTTCACGCGCGTGTCAGCGCAAGTGGCTGCCGAACCAGTTCAGCGTGCGAGCCCAGGCTTCCGGCGCGACGGACTGGTCGGTGTCGAAGCGGCAGTGCACCAGGTCGGTGGCTACCTGGGCGGACTAGGCGGCGTCCCGCAGCTTGTGCACCTCCTCCTCGGGCACCTCGCCATCCCGGCTGTAGATGCCCAGCCATGGGCAACGCAGGTCAGGCGCGATATCGGCCAGCGCGGGCAACGTCGCCGCCACCGGCGCCACCACACCGATCCCGCCGATGGTCACCGCGGCACCAAGATCACGCTGGGTAGCGGCGATGAGCGCCACGGCGCCGCCCAGCTCGAAGCCCACCACACCCATCCGGTCGGCGCTCACGCCGCGCCGCGCCAGCCAGCCGAAGGCGGCGTCGGTGTCGGCGCGCAGAGACTGCGCGGTCAACCGCTCGACGTGCTCGCCTACGGTGCTCTCGCCTTCGGGCAGCTCATCGATGCCGTCCCGGTGGTAGAGATGCGGGATCACGGCCAGCCAGCCCTCACCGGCCAGCCCAGCGGCGAGCCGCCAGACGGCGTCGGTCACACCGCGAGCCCGCGGCCCGACGACAATGCCGCCTCGGACCGTGGATTCCGGGGTAGCGACGGTCAGCCGCAACCTAGTACCGTCGGAAAGCGGGATCCGCTCAAAGCTACGCTGCGTCATGGTCCCACCCATTCTTCGACGGTGAGCATAGGGTGAGCGGGTATCCTATCGGGCCAACGACAATAAACTCGAAAAGTCACCTGTTCGGGCTGCGGGGCTGTTCGGGCTGCCCAGCTGCCCGAACAGCGCAGCGGCACCCGCCACGGTGCGGGTGTGGGACCGCGTGATCTGCTGTCACGAGCGCCGAGGGGGAGCCGCGATGACCGCGCGCACCAGGGCCGATCTCGACTCGTTGGCCGGGTACGTCCC
Organism: Pseudonocardiaceae bacterium; assembly: GCA_050699895.1. GTDB lineage: Bacteria > Actinomycetota > Actinomycetes > Mycobacteriales > Pseudonocardiaceae. Next base: position 1,093 of record JBOHFY010000402.1, on the reverse strand, counting down.
CGGTCGCAGGATCCCGGGATCGGTGCGACTGGCCAGTAACGAGGTGTCCGCGGGCCCGTTGCCCAGCGTCATCGCCGCGATCTCCGACGCCGCCGCGGGCGCCAACCGTTACCCGGATGACCGGGCAACCGCGCTGGTGGACCGCCTCGCGCCGCGGTTGGGCGTGCCGCCGTCCCAGCTCGCCGTCGGCTGCGGGTCGTCGATGCTGTGCCAGCAGCTGGTGCAGGCCACTTGCGGGCCGGCCGATGAGGTGCTTTTCGCCTGGCGCTCGTTCGAGCTCTACCCGGTCATCACCCGGGTCGTCGGGACCCGGCAGCGCATGGTGCCGTTGCGCGGTGACCACAGCCACGACCTCGCCGCGATGCTCGGCGCGATCACTCCGGCGACCCGACTGGTCTTCGTCTGTAATCCCAACAACCCCACCGGCACGGCCGTGCGGGGCGAGGAGCTGGCCGCGTTCCTCGACGCGGTACCCGACGGCGTCCTGGTCGTCCTCGACGAGGCGTACCACGAGTTCGTCACCGATCCCGAGGTGGGAGACGGCATGACGCTGTGTCGCGATCGGGACAACCTCGCGGTGCTGCGGACCTTCTCCAAGGCTTACGGGCTGGCTGGCCTGCGCGTCGGGTACTGCGCGGCGCCGGAGCCGGTCGCCGCGGCGCTGCGCGCGGTGTCCGTGCCGTTCAGCGTCAACTCGCTGGCCCAGGTCGCCGCCCTGGCCAGCCTCGACGTCGAGGATGAGTTGCTGGCCCGCTGCCGGGGGGTGTCAGCCGAGCGGGGCCGGGTGCGTGCGGAGCTGCTCGCGCTGGGCTACTCCGTGCCGGACTCGCAGGCCAACTTCGTCTGGCTGCCGCTGGGCGCGCGGACCGCCGCCTTCACCGAGCACTGCCTCGCGCACGAGCTCGCGATCCGCTCGTTCCCCGGCGATGGCGCCCGCATCACCATCGGTGCCGAGGAAGAGAACGACATGTTCCTGGCCGCCGCTTGTGAGTGGCGGCCACGTCAATCACGTTCACAACCCACCACCAGCTTGAGATGGGGCCGGCGTCGACTGGGAAAGGGCGGAGCGCGGCAGAGAGCCCGCCGCCGAGCT
>JBOHFY010000401.1:0-8151 GCA_050699895.1 Pseudonocardiaceae bacterium | reverse complement strand
CCTTCACGGTCGGGCGGGGCGATCGAAACCAAGGGGGTGCCACGCTGGTCGACCTCGCCACGTCCAGCGGGCTCAACTTCGTGGTGTTCACCCTGTTCTCGACGGTGAGCTTCCTGCTGGTCGTGGTGGTGGCGCTGTTCTTCGGTGACACGGTGGCCAGCGAAGCGTCCTGGTCGAGCCTGCGTTACCTGCTGGCCGCCCCGGTGCCCCGCGCTCGCCTGCTGGGACGCAAGGCGGCGGTGGCGGCGCTGCTGTCCGTGGGTGCCCTGGTGCTGCTGCCCGCGGTGGCGCTGGTGGTCGGCGTGCTCGCCTACGGGGCGGGCGCGCTGGTCTCCCCCACCGGCCAGTCGCTGGGTTTCCTGGCCGCCGCTGGTCGGCTGGCGCTGGTCCCGGCGTACTTGGTGGTGCACCTGGCGTGGGTCGCTGGGCTGGCGATGCTGCTCTCGGTGAGCACCGACGCGCCGCTCGGGGCCGTCGGCGGCGCGGTGCTGGTGTCGATTCTGTCCCAGATCCTGGAGACCATCCCCGCGCTCGGCAAATTGCGGGACTACCTGCCCACCCGGTTCAACTCGGCGTGGGCCGACCTCCTGGCCTCCCCCCTTGACTGGACCCACCTGGCCAGCGGAGCGTTCTCGGGCCTGGCCTACGCAACGATCTTCGCCCTAGCCGCCTGGTACCGCTTCACCACCAAAGACATCACCAGCTAGATGCCCGTTGCGACGATCCTGATCGGCCACCGGGGAGCCGCCGGCTACCGGCCGGAGCACACCCTGGCCTCCTACAAGCTCGCCGAGCTCACGACGCTGACAGCGGTGGAGCGGCTACCGCACATCCGCCAGCACAACACGCTGTTCAACGGGCGATACGGGATCCCGACGTTCCAGGAGTTGTTGGACCTCCGGGCCTGGCTGTCTGACGAGCTGCACCGGGAGTTGGGTGTCTACCCGGAGACCAAACACCCCACGTTCTTCTCCGACACTGGCGTGGCGCTGGAGCCCCGGCTGCTGGAAATCCTGCGGCGCAACCGACTCAACCGGCCGGATGCCCCGGTATTCGTGCAGTCCTTCGAGGTGACCAACCTCCAGCGGTTGCGCGAGGCTGGTCTGCGAACGAAGTCGGTCCAGCTGCTGGCGGCCTCCGGTATGCCGTTCGACACCGTGGCCGCCGGCTCCGGCCCGACCTACGCCGAGCTGTCCAACCCCGGAAGGCCTGCGCGGCATCGCCCGCTACGCCCAGGGAATCGGGCCAGACAAGCTCCAGGTCATCCCCCGCACGGCCGACGGCACGCTCGGCCGCGCCACCGCACTGGTGACCGACGCCCATCACGCCGGCCTGGTCGTGCACCCTTCAGATCACCTACCTCCGAGCCGGGCTCGACGGTCTGTTCACCGACCAGGCCGACACCAGCGTCATCGCCCGCGCCGCCGCGCGGAAGTGATCGCCTCACGAGCCGCCGGCGCCGAACACCAGGATTGACGCGGTGAAGCTGTGCAGGTGGTTCCGGCCCGCGACGGGGCCGATCTCGCCGGCCGCGAAGAACCCGGCCACACCAGTGGTGCCAAGGCCAGCGCGCACGGCCAGCACGTCGTGATCGGCGCTCGGGAACATGGCCCGGCCTCGGCCGTTGCAGGAGAACAGCAGCGCACCACCCACCGGAGGGGCCTCCGCGCGGAAGCGGGTGAACAGCTCCGCGAGGTCCTCATCGGCGGCGGAGGCGTCACGCACCTGGAAGCGGACGGTCCGACCCACCTCCACGACGTCCGAGATGGCGATCGCACCTTGTTGCTGGTCGGCACCCATGACGCCGCGGATGAGGAAGTCGCCACGCTCGTGCTCCTCGGCGTACTCGTCCATCGCGACGCCGATCTGCAATCCCCGCACGGCGGCTGGCCGGTCCGTGGCCGGGAGCGCGGCGACGACCTGCTCGAGCTTGGCCAGCGCGGGCATTCCGGCCAGCTCCAGCAGCACGTTGTCCCGCGCCTTGGTGACGATCATCGGGGGGCCGAAGGGGCGGCAACCCTGGCTGACCACCGGGCGGGCTGCGACGGGACCACCGAGCACCACTCCTACCGCACCAACCGGCACGCTGTGCCCGTCCAGGAACAACCGTGCCGACTGCCCACCAGGCGGACCGCTGGCCACGCCGCCGATCAGTGGCAGACCGCCCAGGTCATCGTGGGAGCGCTGCACGAAGTCCGCGACGGGGAAGGTGAAAGGATCGGCGAGGAGCACCGCGACGGCGTCGTCGCCTCGCCGGTCGGGCATGCCGGTGACGGTAGGCCCGTCGGGGGTGCGCGCCAGTTCCAGGTGCAGCGGGGTGCACCTGACCCCGGGCAGGCACGCGGCGAACACGCTGACCGCGGGTTCGTGCTCCACCCCCCGACCGGCACCGATCACGCCTCCGGCGCCGCAGCCGAGGGTCGTGCGGGCCCCGGCCACCTCCATGACACGGGTGCCCGCCACCTCCACCATCGCCGGATCGTCGCCGCAGACGAACAGACACAGCAGGTCGGGGCGCTGCCCGCGCAGCGGGGCCAAGGCCTGAGTAACAGCGGACTCCGCCGCCGCGGCCAGGTCGGGGCCGACCGCCAAGCCGTCACCGAAGCGGGACGTGAGCAGGTTCGGTGGGCAGGACATCCGGTCACCTCCGATCTCGACGGTACTGCAAGCCCCATCCCGCCTGCGGGCAACCGATATGCTGCGCTGGTGGCTGCCAGTGGTGCGACCTGGCCATCGGCAACGGGCGGGAGACGGGGTGATGGGGGAAACACGGAAGGTCTCTCGACGCCGGATACTCGGGTGGGCCAGCACAACTGTGACGCTCGCTGGGGGAATGGCCATCGGCCTACCGGGACGCGCCGTCGCTGCTCCCCCGGAAGTAACCACCGGCGATCCGGCGCCGCCGCGCACCACCGCAGTCAGGCCGGCGAGTCACGTTCACGACGTCCGGCCCGGAGTCGCGGGTGACGCCATCGCGTTGACCATCGACGACGGACCGCACCCGCTGTGGACGCCGCAGGTACTCGAGCTGCTGCACCGGAACAGGATCCTGGCGACCTTCTCCCTGATCGGTGCGCAGGCACGTGCCCACCCGGGCCTGGTGAAGAGAATCCTCGCCGAGGGCCACAGCGTCTGCAACCACAGCATGACCCACCCGCAACCCTTCAGCCGCGGCGGCCCCGCGACGATCCGTCAGCAGATCGACGATGCCCAGTCGGCCATCGTCGACGCTGGCGAGGTGCCACCAACACTGTTCCGAGCACCCGCCGGGGACTGGTCGGCCGCGGTGCTCTCCGCCGTGGCGGATCTTCGGATGGTACCGATCGGCTGGGACATCGACCCCCGAGACTGGTCGCGGCCGGGTACCGAGTTGATCACCAGCCGGCTCCTCGCCGCGCGGCCGGGCGACATCCTGCTGTGCCACGACGGCGGCGGCGATCGCGCCCAAACCATCGAGTCATTGCGCACCGTGCTACCGACGCTCAAGGCCCACGGTCTGGAGTTCGTCACCCTGTAAGACGCCGAGCTACCGGCCTTATCACACTTCGGCGCAGGCCCGCTTGCGCGCAAGTCCGCCAACGGGTACGGAGAATCATCATGACAGCACAAGGCTTCACGGTCTTCCGCACCGGGATCGGCCACTGTGGCCTCGCCTGGGGCGAACACGGAGTCGTGGGCGCTCAACTGCCCGAAGGCAGCGAACACCAGACGCGCGCCCGGATGCGTCAGCGCTTTCCGGAAGCGCCCGAAACCGAGCCGCCGCCCACGGTGCGCCAAGCGCTCGACGACATCGTCGCGCTGCTTGACGGCGGGCGGCCTGATCTGTCCACTGTCGAGCTCGACATGACCGGGGTGCCGGACTTTCACCGCAAGGTCTACGACCTCGCCCGCGCCATCCCGCCAGGCACGACACTCACCTACGGCGACATCGCGCACCAGCTCGGCATGCCCCGCGCGGCGCAGGCCGTGGGACAAGCGATGGGTCGCAACCCGTTCGCGCCGATCGTGCCATGCCACCGGGTGCTCGCGGCGGGCGGCAAGGACGGAGGCTTCTCCGCGAACGGCGGCGTAGTCACCAAGCGCCGGATGCTGGTCATTGAGGGCGCACTCGCCGACGAGCCCACGCTCTTCTAGGTCACCATCTTGGGCGATGCAGGAGTTCGAGCTTATATCCGTGTTCTCTAAGCCATTCAATGATCATGGGGAGCGCTTCGAGCGTATACTGGCCATGAAGATGCATTAAGATAACAGCATGGGCGCCAATTTGCTCTTGCACACGTCGAAGAATGTCTTGCGGGCTCCGCACAAGCGCTTTATCTCCATAGGCGGATGGGGTGGAGTAATCGGCGGTATTAATCGTCCACATACAGATAGCCTGGTTGACCGATTTGGCCACATCAACTACCCGGTGGTCATAAGCTCCATAGGGCGGCCGAAAATAGGGCCCTCCGAGAACACCCTTGGTTACTTGTTCAGTGACGACGAAATCAGAAGCTTGATCGAGCCGTACATGGTCTCGCGTATGATTGTTCACCTCGTGTCCAGCCTCGCGGAGCTTCGTAATCACCTCAGGATGCTCGTTAGTCCAGCCACTAACAGGAAAAAATCGAAACCGAACATTATAGCGATCACCAATGGCAAGAAATTTGTTGACCTTTTCCTCATGGCCGGCGGGATGGTCATCAATAGTGAGCCAAACCACATTAGCCGTAGTGTCGCGACCTTTCTCTACGTGCGGTGCGTTGCCGCAGTGGGCGTATCGACGAGCCTGAGCCTCCGGAACATGGACCCAACGAGAATCAAGCGCTGAACGATCGACTTTATCCCCCACATTATGATTGACCAATAGCGTGGCAGCGCTGCGGGCAGATTCCGGAGAGAGTGACACTTGACTGTGCGCCACCGTCGAAGGCGCTGGCCTTCCAGGAGTACCAAACCCTACTTGCGGACAGGTGGCAACCAAGAAGATGACGACAAATAAGACAAATAATTTGTCAAGTTTCCTGACTATCATGAGCCTTATGTGAAACCTTTCCAAGACTGAGGAGAAGAATTTCTGAGAATAGCCCGATTTCCACTTGGTCACGCCCCGGAGCGTCACCGGGTCAACGGTCCCTCTTGATGACGTCAAGGAGAGGCTGTCACGATATCATCGTACTACAGGAGATAAGCGTGCAGCGACCAACCCTGGCCAGGCGAGAGCGCCACTCATTACGGTGGCGCGCCAGCAGGCGGCTCGGCCATCCTGGGGGTGCCGGGAGCGGGACTCGAACCCGCATGTCCATCAGGACAGACGCTTTTGAGGCGTCCGCGTATGCCTATTCCGCCATCCCGGCCAGCACACCGCTCAGTGGTGAGCCACCCGGATGCTAGCAGCGCACGGGCCTGTGGCCATCGTCGGCAGCCTCTGCCGGTGGGGCTACGGACGCACGGTGTTGGCGGGATCACTGTACGAGTTGCCTGGACATGGCCCTGGTGTGCTCCCGACATCGCTATCGTTGCGGGTCAGGAGGTAGCCGCGAGAAGACGGGGGCTGAAGGTGAATCCGCAGGCCGACGCGAGCGTGGTGCCCATCGAGCCGGACCGGTCAGCGAGCGGGCGCCGGGTAGTTGTCGCCGAGGACGAGGCGCTGATCCGGCTGGACCTCATCGAGATGCTCTCCGAGGAGGGCTACGTCGTGGTCGGCGAGGCGGCTGACGGTGAGCAGGCCGTCGAGCAGGCCGAGACGCTGCGCCCTGATCTGGTGATCATGGACGTGAAGATGCCGAAGATGGACGGCATCGACGCGGCGTCGATCATCGCGGAGCGGCGTATCGCACCCGTGGTGATCCTCACCGCGTTCAGCCAACGTGATCTGGTGGAACGCGCCCGCGATGCCGGCGCGATGGCCTATCTGGTGAAGCCGTTTGGCCGCAAGGACCTGATGCCCGCGGTGGAGCTCGCCGTGTCGCGCTTCCGCGAGCTGACCGCCCTGGAGAACGAGATAGCGGGGCTGACCGACCGGCTGGAGACCCGCAAGACGGTGGAGCGCGCTAAGGGCCTGCTGATGGCTCAGCATGGACTCACCGAACCCGAGGCGTTCCGCTGGATCCAGCGCAGCGCGATGGACCGCCGGATCACCATGAAAGCGGTGGCCCAGGCCGTCCTGGAAAGCCTGTCCTGAGTAGGCCGCTACGAGGAGGTCACGCCGGCCGAGGGCGGCGCAGCAGGCAGGTCAACCGCGCCGTGCAGATCGGGCGCTGCCGCTCGTCACTGATCCGGATCTCGAAGGTCGCCACCGTGGCACCGCGGTGCAGCGGCGTGCACACGCCGGTGACCTCACCGTCGGTCGCCGACCGGTGATGCGAGCAGGACAACTCCACTCCCAGGGGAACCCGGTCCGGCATGCCCCACAGCGCGGCGGCGATCGAGCCGAGGGACTCGGCCAGCACCGCGCTCGCCCCGCCGTGCAGCAGCCCGAAATACTGGCGGTTGTGCGCGACCGGCATGGTTCCCACCACCCGCTCAGGATCCCATTCGGTGATCTTGATTCCCATCCGCTCGATGAGCTGTTCCCCCGCCCAGCGAGCCATCAGCTCGGCGGCGGCTGGATCGGCCTCAAAGGGGACGCCAGACGTGGTCACGCCGACCAGCCTAGACTCGCGGGCCGTGACGGTTTCCCTACCGCGGTTGCTCCTGCTGGATGGTCACTCGCTGGCCTACCGGGCGTTCTTCGCGCTGCCTGTCGAGAACTTCCGCACCGCGACGGGGCAGGCCACCAACGCGGTGTACGGCTTCACCTCGATGCTGATCAACCTGCTCCGCGACGAGCAACCCAGCCACGTCGCCGCGGCGTTCGACGTGTCCCGCAAGACCTTCCGCGCGGAAGCCTTCGCGCCGTACAAGGCCAATCGCGGCGCCACGCCTGACGAGTTCCGCGGCCAGGTGTCGCTGATCCAGGACGTGCTCGGCGCCCTGGGGATCCCGGTGCTCACCAAGGAGAACTACGAGGCTGACGACGTCATCGCGACCCTGGTGACCCGAGCCGAGCCGGCGGGCTTCCAGGTGCTGGTCTGCACCGGGGATCGGGACGCGCTGCAGCTGGTCACTGACCAGGTGACGGTGCTCTACCCGCGCAAGGGGGTCTCGGAGCTGACCCGGTTCACTCCCGAGGAGGTCCTCGAGCGCTACGCCCTGACGCCGCGGCAGTACCCGGACTACGCGGCGCTGCGCGGCGACCCCTCGGACAACCTGCCCGGCATCCCGGGGGTGGGAGACAAGACCGCGGCGAAGTGGGTGCGGGAGTTCGGCTCACTGGACGCTCTGGTCGATCGGGTGGACGAGGTCAAGGGCAAGGCCGGCGACGCGCTACGCGAGAACCTCGCCTCGGTGCTGCTCAACCGTCGGCTCACCGAGCTGGTGCGAGACGTCGAGCTACCCGAGCAGCCCGCCGACCTGGTACTGACACCGTGGGACCGCGACGCGGTGCACCGGTTGTTCGACGAGCTGGAATTCCGGGTGCTGCGGGACCGGTTGTTCGCCACGCTGAGCACCCCGGAGCCGGAAGCCGAGGAGGGCTTCGACGTGCGCGGCGGGATGATCGAGGCGGGTGGCGTGGCCGGCTGGCTGGACGCTCACGCCCGGGACGGGAGGCGGACCGGCCTGGCCTTCCTCAGCAGCGGGGCGCGTGGCGCCGGAGGCCTGGCCAGAGATGTGGAGAGCCTCGCCCTGGCGGCCGCCGACGGCGAGGGTGGCTATCTGGATCCGCGCGCGTTGACCCCCGAGGACGAGCGGACTCTGGCCCAGTGGCTGGCCGACCCCACAGTGCCCAAGGCCGCGCATGACGCCAAGCCACTGCTGCACGCGTTGCGGGCCCGAGGCGTGGACCTGGCTGGGCTAACCAGCGACACCGCGCTGGCCGCCTACCTGGTCCGGCCCGGCCAGCGGTCGTTTGACCTCGCCGACCTGGTGCTGCGCTTTCTGCGCAAAGAATTGCGGGTGGAATCGGGGGCAGCCGCTCAACCAAGCCTGTTCGAGGATGAAGACACCGCCGCCCGGGTAGCCGACGAGATCCTGCGGGCCCGCGCCGTGGCTGAGCTGGCCAACGCTCTCGACGCCGAGCTAGACCGGATCGAGGCGCGTTCGCTGCTCACCGACGTGGAACTGCCGCTC